>NZ_JBFSTC010000009.1:0-90178 GCF_041466605.1 Vibrio sp. 10N.247.310.17
AGGTGGCATTATAGAGATTTCGATCACACTGGCAAGCCCTTTTTGAAGTTTTTCTTACCTTTTTGATTGTTCGAGCGTTTTTTGTTCAAAACACCCCATTTTCACTAGTATTCCCCTTAATTAAGGGCTTAAGGTACCTATATAAAGGAGGATTTATGAGTTCAATACGCAGTTATAAAGGAGTATCCCCTCAGATTGGACAAGGTGTCTATATAGATACAAGCTCTGTACTGGTTGGTGATATAAAAATCGGTGACGACTCTAGTGTGTGGCCTTTGGTTGCAGCTCGAGGGGATGTAAACCACATTCATATTGGAGATAGAACGAATATCCAAGACGGTAGCGTTTTGCACGTCACCCATAAGAATGCAGAAAACCCAGAGGGTTATCCTCTACTAATAGGTAATGATGTCACTGTCGGGCATAAAGTAATGCTGCATGGCTGCACCATTGAAGATCGTGTACTTGTTGGTATGGGAGCTATCGTGCTCGATGGCGTGGTTATTAAAGAAGATGTGATGATTGGTGCTGGTAGCTTGGTTCCGCCTAATAAGGTACTTGAAAGCGGTTATCTATATGTCGGAAGTCCAGTAAAACAAGCACGCCCATTAAATGATAAAGAGCGTGCCTTTTTACAGAAGTCAGCTGACAACTATGTTCAGAATAAAAACGACTATCTAGACTCTGTGTTACCAGTCTAAAACGCTTTGATCTGAATCCGATGAGAGGAGTCATACTCCTCTTCTTCTATTAACTCTTCCGCTAGCTCTTCAATATCGAAACGTAACTCTGAAAAGATAACTAAAGCTTGATCGCCTTCTTCTATATCTTTACCTGCCAATCGAGACAGCTCTTCAATAGACATAACACACTCAATCAGTGCGCCAGACTGCTGTGCTGGAAAGATGATTGATTGATTTTCTTCATCCCAATCTTGGATATCAGGAAATAGAATTGATTGATTCATTTTTTATAAATACCTCATTACATCTCTAGGTTTTTACGTAGTTCTCTTAAAATCTGTTTTGTTCCCGGACGAAGGCCACGCCAAAGCATAAAGCTCTCTGCTGCCTGCCCCACTAACATACCCAAGCCATCATAAGCAGCATGAACACCATTATCTAATGCCCACTGATTGAATACCGTGGTGCCCGATCCGTAAACCATGTCATAAACGGCGCTATTCGAATTGAAGATAATCTCAGAAACTTCAGGAAGTTGGCCACTTAGACCAGACGAGGTCGAGTTAATGATGACATCAAACCCTTCATTAACATCGCTTAACCCCATTCCTTTGATGTTTCCATGTGAAGAAAACATCTCGGCCAGAAGTTCAGCCTTTGAACTGGTTCGATTAGCGACTACCAACTGTTGTGGCTTTTGGTCGAGAAGAGGTTGAATCACTCCTCGAGCAGCACCACCAGCGCCAAGCAGAAGAACGCGAGCCCCTTCGAGCATAACTTGATGTTGAAGAAGGTCTTGAACTAAACCCTCACCATCGGTGTTATCACCAATGATCTCTCCATCATCGAGCTTCTTAAGTGTGTTTACAGCACCTGCTAGTTCAGCTCTTTCAGTCAGGCGATTAGCGAACTGATAAGCATCTTCTTTAAATGGCGCTGTGACATTACACCCTCTACCACCGTCACTAAAAAAAGCTTGAGCAGCAGTGATGAATTCACCTTGTTCTGGCTGGAGTGCTGTATAGGTAAGTTGTTGGCTGGTTTGGCGAGCAAATAGTGTATGAATGAATGGCGATTTGCTTTGCCCAATAGGATTACCGAAAACGGCATAACGATCTACTTGCTGTGTCATATCCTTACCTAACAGAAATAATAAAAAGGGTCATCTATATAGATGACCCTATCACTATCCCTATAAGGAAGGAAGAACTACCAAACTCGAGGTTTTAGGTAGTCACTATAAAGCAGAGCTTCTGGTGAGCCTGCTTGTGGTTCATAGCGATATTCCCAACGAGCCAACGGCGGCATAGACATCAATATAGACTCTGTGCGACCACCGCTTTGCAGACCAAATAAGGTGCCACGGTCGTAAACTAGGTTAAATTCAACATAGCGACCACGACGATAAAGTTGGAAGTCACGCTCGCGCTCACCGTAAGACGTCTCCTTTCGTCGTTCTACAATTGGTAGATAGGCGACTGCAAAGCCTTCACCGACAGCCTGCATATAAGCAAAGCTCTTATCGAAACCCCACTCATTCAGATCATCAAAGAACAGACCACCAACACCGCGTGTTTCGTCTCGGTGAGGCAGATAGAAGTATTTATCACACCACTCTTTATGTTCTTGATAGGCATCATCACCAAACGGCGCACAAAGATCTTTAGCGGTTTGATGCCAAGACTGGCAATCTTCATCAAAAGGATAGAATGGTGTTAAATCAAAACCACCACCGAACCACCAGATAGGGTCTTCCCCTTCCTTTTCGGCAATAAAGAATCGTACGTTGGCGTGTGAGGTTGGGATGTATGGGTTTTTAGGATGGATAACTAACGACACCCCCATAGCTTCAAACTTACGTCCGGCTAATTCAGGGCGGTGAGCGGTTGCTGAAGCTGGCATTGCCTTACCTGCAACGTGAGAAAAGTTAACACCACCTTGCTCAAAGACCGCACCGTTGGTCATCACGCGAGTTCGACCACCGCCACCAAGGCGTTCGCCAGGTTCACGCTCCCATGCATCTTCTTCAAACAGTGCTGTGCCATCAGCTTGCTCAAGCTGTTGGCAAATCGAATCTTGTAGGCTCAGTAAAAACTGTTTTACTGCTTCTTTATCAATTGCTGACATCTTTCTTCCTTTGCAGGGTTTAACCCTGTCTTAATATTTTCGAGGTTTTTGCATCTCTAATTTCGCTTGGCTTCTCACGACCACCCGTTTGACCTTCGAGAATAGCCACCAAATGTTGACCCAGTTGCTGTTGAACTTCTTCAGTCGTCATACAAGGTGGTTCACCTGTCAGGTTAGCACTGGTCGAGGTTAACGGCTTACCGAATTCATTACACATTCTTTGAACCAAAGGGTGATCAGTCACTCGTACCGCGATCGAATCAAATTGACCGCTTACCCAGTCAGTAACTTTACTGCTGGTTGGCATAATCCAAGTGACCGGACCTGGCCATGTCGCTTTAACCGTCGCTAATTGGTCATCGGTTAGTTGGCTTTCGTCAATATAAGGCAACAACTGCTCGTAACTTGCAGCAATTAGGATCAACCCTTTTTCCATCGGTCGTTGTTTTAAGTCGAGCAGTTTCTTAATGGCTTGTGGATTATCGGGATCACAACCGACCCCAAAAACGCCTTCTGTCGGGTAAGCAATGACTTCACCTTGTTGTAATGCCTGCAAAGTATGTTGAAAGTTATCCAAGGGTTGCCTCATTAATTCTGTTATCGAACTCGCTAAGTGTACAAATTATCATTCACTGTGACTAAAGCTATTTGTTTATAAAATGTATCAATTAACAACTTAGACTGACGCAAACGTTTTCCTTGAGCAATTTTACCCGTATAATGCGCGCAAAATATCTAATCACTAATTAAATCGTACCTGAAGGAGTTTGAGATGACTGTCGGTATTATCATGGGTTCTAAATCTGATTGGCCAACAATGAAGCTAGCTGCAGAAATGTTGGATCAGTTTGGCGTGGCGTACGAAACAAAAGTGGTTTCTGCTCACCGCACACCTCAGTTGCTTGCTGACTACGCAACCAGTGCGAAAGAGCGCGGTATTAAAGTGATTATTGCTGGTGCTGGCGGTGCTGCGCATCTTCCGGGCATGGCTGCAGCTTTCACAAGCGTACCTGTTTTAGGTGTTCCTGTTCAGTCTAAAGCACTGAAAGGCATGGACTCACTGCTTTCTATCGTACAAATGCCAAAAGGTATCGCGGTAGGTACTCTGGCTATCGGTGAAGCTGGCGCAGCCAATGCAGGCATCCTAGCCGCTCAAATCATTGGTACACACAATGAAGAAGTGATGGCGAAAGTAGAAGCGTTCCGCTCTGAGCAAACAGAAACGGTTCTTGCTAATCCAAACCCTGCAGAGGACTAATTCCCATGCATGTTCTTGTGTTAGGCGCGGGCCAACTTGCTCGCATGATGTCCCTAGCTGGGGCACCGCTGAATATTGAAATTTCTGCTTTTGATGTTGGCAGCAAAAATATTGTTCATCCATTAACGCAAGCGATTCTAGGCAACGGCTTAGACAATGCGATTGAGCGTGCGGACGTCATTACTGCTGAATTCGAACATATCCCTCACGATGTTCTTGAGGTATGTGAGCGCAGCGGTAAGTTCTTACCGACAACAGAAGCAATCAAAGCTGGCGGTGACCGTCGCCTTGAAAAAATCCTGTTAGACGAAGCAAGCGTGAAAAATGCTAAGTACTACGTGATTAACTCTCGCGAAGACTTTGACGCTGCGATCGCTCACGTTGGCTTACCAATGGTATTGAAGAGCACACTTGGCGGCTACGATGGCAAAGGTCAATGGCGCTTAAAGACATTAGATAACGTTGACGCGACTTGGACAGAAATGGCTGAGTGCATCGCAGCAACAGACAACCAAGCCATTGTTGCTGAAGAGTTTGTCCCGTTTGACCGCGAAGTATCACTGGTGGGTGCTCGTGGCGCCAATGGTGAGATTCAAGTGTACCCACTGGCTGAAAATGTTCACACCGATGGCGTGTTGAGCTTATCGACAGCGATTGATGACATTGAACTGCAAGAGCAAGCGAAAACCATGTTCACTGCCATTGCTGAACGCTTAGATTACGTTGGTGTGCTCGCGCTAGAGTTCTTTGATGTTCAAGGTTCACTGCTGGTTAACGAGATTGCACCACGTGTTCATAACTCTGGCCACTGGACGCAGCAAGGCGCTGAAACTTGTCAGTTTGAGAACCACCTACGTGCCGTATGTGGGATGCCACTAGGCAGCACCAAACTGATTCGCCCAACCGCAATGATCAACATCCTTGGCGAAGATACCCTACCTGAAGCAATTCTTGCTCAAGGTGGCTGTCATGTTCATTGGTATGGTAAAGAGAAGCGTGCAGGTCGTAAGATGGGCCACATTAACGTGAGCGCTGACTACAACGCAGAGCTGCAAAGAGCGTTATGCTCACTGGCAGACATTCTCGATAAGCAAGCCTACCCTGCTGTGCATGAATTTGCTGAGCAGATGAAGTAAGTCTACATTGCTTGATGAATATAGAACGTTTATTGGATATAGAAACGGCGCTCAGTGAGCGCCGTTTTTTTGTCTATAACATCAGGTTATTGAGATTGAATGTGGTGACACTTGCGATCAGCGCATTGCTTCTTGGTACCACTGGCTGTTTTCTTCTCAAGTAACAACGGGAACTGGCACTCTTCACAACGACCGATAACCGGCGGTTGGTTAACTGCGAACTTACACTTTGGGTAGTTATCACAAGCATAGAAGGTTTTGCCATAGCGAGATTTACGCTCAACCAAATGGCCTCTGCCACACTCAGGGCAAGCAACAAGTGGCTGCTCTTCAAGTTGTTCTTTTGGTTGGTCCAAAGATTCGATGTGATTACACGTTGGGTAACTGCTACAGCCAATGAACATCCCAAAGCGGCCTTGCCTTAATACCAATTCGTTTTGGCATTTAGGGCACGGTACACCCAACTCTTTCACCACGTGGCCATCATTTTGATGCAACGGCTTGATGTAATCACAGCTCGGATACTGCTTACAGCCTAAAAATGGGCCGTGCTTACCATGGCGAAGCTGAAGCTCTCCACCGCACTGTGGACATGGTTCATGCTCTAATGCATGTTCATGTGCTGAAAAAAGCTGATTATCAATCTTACTACTCATGACAAGCCTGTATTAATGCAAGATACCTTGCTCTTTGGTGTACAACAGCTCTTCCATTTGCGTGTAAGCACTTTCATTACCCGGTACATTAAATAGCACCATTAAGATAATCCATTTCAGATCATCCAATTCAAATTCGTTTGTCTCAAGCCCCATCACACGATCAATCACCATTTCACGAATCTCTGTCGTAAGCACGTTGATCTGCTCAAGGAACAATAAGAAGCCTCGACACTCCATATTAATACGTGAAATCTCTCGACTGGTATAAATACGCATCGAGGTATTGGAACACACACTAATCGCCGCTTGGTTCTCGGTATCTTGCAATGCAGCAAGATCTTCTAACCAATGGAGGGCCTTATAAATATCATCTTGGTGAAACCCTGCTCGAAGAAGTTCATCTTCCAGCTCATCTTGATCCACCTGCAATTCAGAATCGCTATGGATGTAGGTTTCAAACAAGTACATCAGTATGTCCATCATCATAGCTTAGCCTCTCCCCTTTCGAATATAGCCACCGGAAACTGCAACAACATGCCCTGAGAGCTCAAGCTCTAAAAGCTGCATCATGACCTCATGCACAGGTATATGGGTTCTCTGTGCCAAAATATCAACGGGTGTCGCCTCTAATCCTACGTTAGCTAACAGCTGTGGAAATGGCAATTGTTCATTTTCACCCTCATTCGACGTAGGCTCGAACAAACTGGGCTGCTGATCTATAGACCAGTCTAACAGACTCTTTATTTCGATCAGAACATCTTGAGCATTTTGCACCAAACATGCACCAGCTTTAATTAAGCTATTGCCGCCACGGCTGGTTGGACTATGAATAGAGCCTGGCAGCGCAAACACCTCTCGACCTTGCTCCATGGCATAGCGAGCTGTAATCAAAGAGCCACTCTTTTCAGCTGCCTCAACCACCAAAGTTCCGAGCGACAACCCACTTATAATACGGTTACGGCGAGGGAAATGTTCAGGTCGTGGCTTTGCGCTTGGGCGAAACTCTGAAATCAGCGCACCATTTTCACAAATCCTATCAGCCAGGTTTCTGTGCCGCGCAGGGTAAATGGAATCCAAACCAGAACCCAATACAGCAAAAGTTTCCCCTCCTTTATCTAGAGCACCATCATGAGCATAGCCGTCAATACCCAACGCTAAGCCACTAGTGACAATCAAACCGTTTTGTACAAACTCTTTGGCGAAGGACTTCGCTGTCTGTAGTCCTTCGAGACTGGCATTACGACTGCCAACCATTGCGATTTGAGGCTCAATCAATTTTTCAACGTGACCTTTAACGAATAGAACGCTTGGCGCAGAGTCTGTCTCGTTCAGCAGTTTAGGGTAGTGTGGGCAGCTAGGGGTAATGATGTGATGGTTGGGCTGCCTTGTTTGCCACGCTAAGCAAGCCTCCACTTCTCTCGGGGCTTGCTCTCTTAGATAGGAAATTTGCTTGGCAGACAAACCAAGTGCTTGCAGTTGCTGGCTTGAGTAGCCAACAATATTAAAAGGAGAATCAATGCTCAGCAGTCGAGAAAGTCGCTTGCCACCCAATTGCGGTACAAAACTTAAAGTTAGCCAAGCGCTCAGTTGTTGCTCATTCACTCGGTGCCCTTAAGCTCTTCCGTCAAAGCAAGATCCAAAGGCGATACCGCCAGAATGTCATTGCTAACAGGCTTAGAGCTCTGAGTGATCAAAGCCAAGCTAAAATACTCATAAGGACGAATGACCATCAAACTACCAAGTGAGGTACTTGGCAATTGCACCTTATCGCTCGCCGCCGACTCTTTATAGCTGTATTCGCCTTGCTTACCAAACACCACCGCACCGCTTTCGCTGAGCGTAAACATAGAGCCTTGGCGAAGATTGTCTTGCGAGCCTTTGTTAATAACCACGACCTGATTCTTTGCACTGTATTGGCTGCCATCTAACGAACCCAAGATATTAGCAAACTGACCCGCAGCACTAGGCGCAGGATAAAACGTGGTTGAGAGCTTCACCTGATCAACGCCAAGTTCTGGTAACACGAGGTCGTTGAGCAGTACCTCTTGCAGCTGAGTCTCTATTTGCAAACTACTGAACTCAGCATCCACCTCTTTCAGGCGCGCCGTGGCGACCAAACGCAAAGAAGTCATACTAGCTTGAGGTTGCTGTCGTTGGTAAGTTTCGACAGAACGGTAAATACCCCATTTTTGATGTTGCTGGTTACCCGAGATAAATAGTCGGTCTTCACCCGATAAGAAACGTTTGCCATCACTTGTCCCCAACACTCGTTGAGCAGATTGGATATCTTGTTGCTCAACCAAACGATCAGATTGTAGATACGGTAGAACAAGCGCCTCATTCACGGTAGGTACTGCTTTCTTCTCTGATACACGAATCTTAGGGCTTAGCTTGATGACGGGTTTGAGGCTCAATACAGGCTCACCATTAACCCAAACCAGAGACAATTTATCTCCGGGGTAAATAAGGTGAGGGTTTTCTATCTCAGGATTGACCTGCCACAACCTCGGCCACAGCCATGGACTATCAAGATACATCGCGGAGATATCCCACAAAGTATCGCCCTTCACCACCACATACGCCTCGGGTGCGCCTTGTTTAATGGTTAAAGGTTGCTCACTATTTTCAGCCATAACGGCGAACGAAAGCGAGGCACAAATAAGAGAAAAAGTGGGAGAAAAATGACGCATGACCTAGGTTCCTTGGTCTGAATATATGACATCTGATTAGAGAATTAACTTCAGGATGCTGTCATTTGACCTCTAAAATGTCTAGAATTGAGCCAACAAGGTTTAAGCTGTTTCGGCACAGTTCAATATTTCGAGTGTATATGTCTGTATTACAAGTATTAACATTACCAGATGATCGTCTACGTACCGTGGCGAAACCGGTAAAAGAAGTTACCCCAGAGATTCAAAAGTTCGTTGATGACATGATTGAAACCATGTACGACGAAGAAGGTATCGGCCTTGCTGCAACGCAAGTAGATTTCCACCAGCGCATCGTTGTTATCGATATTTCAGAAACACGTGACGAGCCTATGGTTCTGATCAACCCTGAAATTACCGACAAACGTGGCGAAGATGGTATCGAAGAAGGCTGTCTATCTGTACCAGGCGCTCGAGCTCTAGTCCCTCGCGCTGCAGAAGTAACGGTTAAAGCATTAGACCGTGAAGGCAACGAATTCACATTCGACGCTGACGACCTTCTGGCTATCTGTGTTCAGCACGAACTTGACCACCTAGAAGGCAAGTTGTTTGTTGATTACCTATCGCCACTAAAGCGCAAACGTATTCAAGATAAGCTAGCGAAGATTAAACGTTTCAACGAGAAACAAGGTTAATAACCGCTGCTATTACTAAATTAAGAAGGAAGTCTACCTTGAGTCAATCTTTAAGAATTGTCTTCGCAGGTACTCCGGATTTCGCCGCCCGTCATTTGGCGGCGTTGTTGTCTTCGGAGCATGAAGTTATTGCTGTTTACACACAGCCAGATCGTCCAGCAGGCCGCGGTAAAAAACTCACTGCGAGCCCAGTAAAAAACATCGCACTTGAAAACAATATTCCGGTTTACCAACCAGAAAACTTCAAGTCAGATGAGGCTAAGCAAGAGCTAGCTGAATTGAACGCTGACATCATGGTTGTTGTCGCTTACGGCTTATTGCTTCCGCAGGTTGTATTAGATACGCCTCGCTTAGGTTGTATCAACGTACATGGCTCTATCCTACCGCGCTGGCGTGGTGCAGCTCCGATTCAACGCTCTATTTGGGCGGGTGATAAAGAGACAGGCGTAACGATCATGCAAATGGATATCGGCCTAGATACTGGCGACATGCTAAGCATCGCAACGCTGCCTATCGAAGCGACAGATACTAGCGCATCAATGTACGAGAAGTTAGCGGGCCTTGGCCCTGATGCGCTTGTTGAATGTCTAGCGGACATAGCTTCTGGCAAAGCAGTTGCAGAAAAGCAAGACGATGAGCTTGCGAACTACGCGAAGAAGCTAAGCAAAGAAGAAGCGCGTATCAACTGGAGTGATGAAGCTGCGCATATTGAGCGCTGCGTTCGTGCCTTCAACCCATGGCCAATGAGCCACTTTGAAGCTGCTGAGAACAGCATTAAAGTATGGCAAAGCCGTGTGGCAGAGCAAACTTCTGATAAGCCTGCAGGTACCATTCTGCAAGCGGATAAAACTGGTATCTACGTAGCGACAGGACAAGGCGTACTTGTTCTTGAACAGCTGCAAGTTCCAGGTAAAAAAGCCATGTCAGTTCAAGACATCTTGAACTCACGTGCAAGCTGGTTTGAAGTTGGTACTCAACTCTCTTAACCGCTTTAAAGCTACTCAATAGGCACTTAAAAACGTGTAGCTTGTAAAAACACAGTTTAGAAAACCTTTACGAGGGCAGAGATGCCCTCATGTATTCAAATAAATATTCGGTACCCCTCATGAATGTTCGCGCTGCTGCTGCAAATGTCCTATTCCAAGTTGTCGATAAAGGCCACTCTCTTTCACACGCTCTCCCTGCGGCTCAAAAAACGATCCGTCCGCGAGACCATGCTCTACTGCAAGAGATTTGCTACGGCGCACTTCGTTACCTGCCTCGCTTGGAGTCAATCGCTAACGAACTGATGGAAAACTCGCTTAAAGGTAAAAAGCGCGTATTCCACCACCTGATCTTAGTAGGCATTTACCAGTTGAGCTTTATGCGCATTCCTTCGCATGCTGCCGTTGCTGAAACAGTTGAAGCAACCAAAACACTGCGCGGCCCAAGCCTGAGTGGTTTGATCAACGCAGTGCTTCGCAGCTACCTGCGCGATCAAGAAGAGCTAGATGAGAAAGCCGTTAGCCACAATGCGGGCAAATACAGCCATCCAAGCTGGATCCTAAAAATGCTTCAAGAAAGCTACCCAGATCAGTGGGAGCAACTAGTTGAAGCAAACAACAGCAAGGCACCAATGTGGCTACGCGTAAACCGCCAACACCACACTCGTGACGAGTATGTTGAACTGCTTAAAAACGAAAACCTTGAATACACACTGCACCCTGAAGCGGCTGATGCCATAAAATTAGCGTCACCTTGTGATGTTACTTTGCTTCCTGGTTTCGACCGAGGCTGGGTATCAGTACAAGACGCTGCAGCTCAGCTTTCCGTTGATTTCCTAACACCAAAAGATGGTGAGTTAATCCTAGACTGCTGCGCAGCACCTGGCGGTAAGACTGCACACATTCTTGAACATACTCAAGACACTGAAGTGGTTGCAATCGACAGTGATATTAAACGCCTAGACCGTGTTTACGATAACCTTGAACGCCTACAACTACGTGCCGACGTAATCTGTGGTGATGCTCGCTACCCTGAAGAATGGTGGACTGGCAGTCAGTTTGACCGCATCCTACTTGATGCTCCATGTTCAGCAACCGGTGTAATTCGCCGTCACCCTGACATTAAGTGGCTACGCCGTGCATCTGATATTGATGCACTAGCAGAGCTACAAAGTGAGATTTTGGATGCAATGTGGCGCCAGCTAAAAGAAGGCGGCACCATGGTTTATGCGACATGTTCTATCACGCCGCAAGAAAACGTGCTGCAAGTGAAAGCATTCTTAGAGCGCACCGAGAACGCAACGCTAGTTGGGTCTGATATCGAAAAACCGGGTCGTCAAATACTACCTGGTGAAGAAGATATGGATGGCTTCTACTACGCAGTTCTAGTAAAACAGGCATAACAACTAACAGCGGCTAAGAATTTATTTCTTAGCCGCTGTTTCTTTCTAGTGCATTATCAAAGCGAAAAGAGATCACTAGAATTACAACGGCAAAAAATAAGAGAAAGGCTATGAAGATCATTATTCTAGGTGCTGGACAAGTTGGCGGTACCCTTGCTGAAAACCTAGTGGGTGAAAACAATGACATCACGATTGTCGACCGTAATGCCGACCGACTTCGTGAACTTCAGGACAAATACGACCTTAGAGTTGTAAACGGTTATGCCAGCCACCCGAACACACTACGTGAAGCGGGCGCGCAAGATGCCGACATGTTGGTTGCCGTAACCAACATGGATGAAACCAACATGGCCGCATGTCAGGTTGCCTTTTCTCTGTTTAACACACCAAACCGTATTGCCCGTATCCGCTCTCCACAGTATTTAGAAGAGAAAGAAGCACTCTTCAAATCAGGGGCGATTCCGGTCGATCATTTGATTGCCCCAGAAGAACTCGTCACCAGCTACATCGAGCGCCTGATTCAATATCCAGGTGCATTGCAGGTTGTGAGCTTTGCTGAACAGAAAGTTAGCCTAGTCGCGGTAAAAGCCTACTACGGTGGGCCACTGGTCGGTAACGCACTGTCTGCTTTGCGTGAGCACATGCCGCACATTGATACTCGTGTTGCCGCTATCTTCCGTCAAGGTCGCCCTATTCGCCCACAAGGTACTACCATCATTGAAGCCGATGATGAGGTTTTCTTTGTGGCAGCAAGTAACCATATCCGCTCAGTAATGAGTGAGCTTCAGCGTCTAGAGAAACCGTATCGTCGCATCATGATTGTTGGCGGTGGTAACATTGGTGCAAGCTTGGCAAAACGCCTTGAACAGAGCTACAGCATCAAGCTTATCGAGCGCAGCTACACTCGCGCCGAGAAGCTATCTGAAGAGTTAGAAAACACCATCGTATTCTGTGGTGATGCAGCCGATCAAGAACTGCTAACCGAAGAGAACATCGATCAAGTGGATGTGTTCATTGCCCTAACCAATGAAGATGAAACCAACATCATGTCAGCGATGCTGGCGAAGCGAATGGGTGCCAAAAAAGTAATGGTGCTGATTCAGCGTGGCGCTTATGTCGACCTTGTTCAGGGTGGCGTGATTGATATTGCTATCTCTCCACAGCAAGCGACCATTTCTGCGCTGCTTACTCACGTTCGTCGTGCTGATATCGTAAACGTATCATCTCTACGTCGCGGCGCTGCAGAGGCGATCGAAGCGATTGCTCACGGTGACGAAACCACATCGAAAGTCGTTGGCCGAGCAATTGGCGACATAAAACTGCCACCGGGCACGACTATTGGTGCTATTGTTCGCGGAGAAGAGGTACTTATCGCGCACGATAGAACCGTAATCGAACAAGATGACCACGTAGTGATGTTCCTAGTGGACAAGAAATACGTACCTGATGTTGAGTCTCTATTCCAACCGAGCCCGTTCTTCTTATAGCCTTGTTCTCGTAAGCTTCTTCTCGCAGCTTTCTTCTTGTGAGAGCGACGCTCCGGCTCAAAGCTGTAATCTATTTAAGCTATGGTCTATTAAGCTATGGTCAACTTTCGTCCGATATTATTAGTGATAGGGTTAGTGTTATCAAAACTCGCCCTTTTCATGTACATCCCTACATTGGTTGCCTTTTTCACAGGCACCGGTGGCTTCCTCGAGTTTGGTCAATCGGTAGTAATCACGCACATAGTGGCGTTTATCTGCTTGAGTTTAGGCCGTTCAGCTAAGTTCCGACTTGGGGTGCGGGACATGTTCCTGATCACCTCTTTGGTTTGGACCATTGCCAGTGCCTTTGCTGCACTGCCGTTTGTCTTCATCAACCACATCAGCTTTACGGACGCCTACTTCGAAACCATGTCTGGCATCACCACGACGGGTTCAACCGTATTAAGCGGCTTAGACAGCATGGCACCAAGCATTCTGTTGTGGCGTTCAATACTGCAATGGTTAGGTGGCATCGGCTTCATCGTTATGGCCGTAGCGGTTCTACCAATGCTCAACGTCGGTGGTATGCGCCTGTTCCAAACCGAATCATCCGACTGGTCAGATAAAAGCAGCCCACGAGCAAAAACCGTCGCGAAGAACATCGTGGCGGTTTATCTGGTTCTGACTGGTTTATGCATCATTAGCTATTTGTTTGCAGGCATGGGCATCTTTGACGCGATCAATCACGCGTTCACAACACTGTCGACGGGGGGGTACTCAACCTCAGATGGATCGATGAACCACTTCTCCAACAGTGCTCACTGGGTGGGAACCCTGTTCATGTTCCTTGGCGGCCTGCCGTTCTTACTGTTTGTTAGCGCACTGCGAGGCCGAAAACTCTCAATCCTCTACAAAGACGCGCAAGTGAGAGGTTTCACGTACCTGTTCTTGGTCACCAGCGCCGTAATATCAACATGGTTGGTGGTTAGAGATGGCTACACTGTTATGGATGCGATGCGTGTTTCGATGTTCAACATCGTATCAGTCGTCACCACAACCGGTTTTGGCCTAGAAGACTTCACCGCCTGGGGTGCACTGCCAACCACCTTGTTTGCATTCCTAATGATGGCGGGAGCTTGCTCGGGTTCAACCTCTGGCGGTATTAAAATCTTCCGTTTCCAGATTGCGATGACCATGCTTCATAAGCAAATGATGAAACTGATCCACCCGTCGGGTGTGTTTGTTCAACGCTATAACCAAAGACCCGTAAATGACGACATTGTGCGTTCACTGGTCGCATTTGGTTTGATGTTCTTTATTACGATTATCTTAATTGCAGGTGGCTTGAGCGCAATGGGGCTTGATCCCGTGACCAGTATATCTGGCGCTATCACAGCCGTTGCCAACGTTGGTCCTGGTATGGGCAGCGTGATCGGTCCAACCGGGAATTTTGCTCCACTGCCAGACGCCGCTAAATGGTTGCTAAGTTTAGGCATGCTAATGGGACGACTCGAGATACTGACGCTCATTGTTCTATTTTTCCCAGCCTTTTGGCGACGCTAATTCCGCGAATATTTAAGGAAACACAGATGAAATCATACGTACTTCTCGCTAGCGCATTGCTCGCAAACTCAGTATTCGCAAGTTCTGCCTTTGCTGATCAAATGGTCACATTGTCTGATGGTAAGCAAGTGTTACTAAAAGACGATTTTACTTGGCAGTATGTGAGTAACGCATCATCGAATGCAGAGTCAGCATTGACGAGTATTCCTGTAGCCAAAAACACACGCGGTACCACAATCAAGATTGGAGACACCAAGCCAAGCTTGCAGCTTTCCAAATCAGGTGTGGACGTTTTGATTGGGGCAGGACTCTACGAGAATGAACAGCTAATCTTACCTATTTCAGTCACTAACCAAAGCACAGAAGCCGTTGTGCTAGTTACGCTAAATATCACAGTCTACTCACCAACGGGTGAACTGCTGCATCAAGGCAGTATCAACACTTGGCAATCCATTAAGCGCCTTGCTGATACCTACCTTCGACCACAAACTTCGGCAGAAGGTAAATACTTAGCGATCGATGTTGATAAGTATCCTGAATATAAAATAGACGTGGAGATCACTGACGTTTCTACCCGTTAGGGGCATACCGGTTCAATCAAAACTAAACTGGTGTCACAAACAGATAGATAGCGAAGAAATGGCAAGCGCAGCCCGCCAATACAAACAAGTGCCAGATGGCATGGTTATAAGGGATGCGTTTTGCCACATAGAAAATCACACCCAGCGAGTAAATCACTCCGCCAACTGCCAGTAACACCAAACCACCTATATCGATATTCATCGCTAATTGATAAACAACTATCAAAGATAGCCAACCCATCGCTAGGTAAATGAACAGCGATAAACGCTTGAATCGATAAACGAAGGCTATCTTCATGATGATGCCCACCAGCGCAATCCCCCAGATCACCGCCATCAAACCCATAGCCAATGGGGTTCTTAAGCCCACTAAGAGAAACGGCGTGTAACTGCCTGCAATCAACAAATAAATCGCACAGTGGTCAAGGGTTTTGAGTAAGCGCTTGGTTTTCTCAGTGGTGATCGAGTGGTATAACGTGGAGGCGATAAAGAGCAGAATAATACTGCTGCCATACACCGCCATACTAGCAACAGTTAGCATGTCGGCTTGGTAATCAAACGCACGAATAAGCAGCAAGATCAGACCAACCACGCCGAGCACAACGCCCAAGCCATGGGTTATTGCATTAGCGCGTTCTTCGATGTCACTGTATTCGCTGGCTGATGATGCAGACATGAATATCCTACTAGAGTAAATGTTCGATTGACCCAGTATTGCACATTAAGCTTACACGTGTAAGCTTAAATTTTTATGACACCTTTTATGACACTAATAACGCCTGAAATATGAAATGAGGCTAAAAGATCCAAAACTAAATAACCAAAGAGTTAAATAAAGGATTATAGGAACTAAGAGGCGTTATCTAGATATTCAAGTACCATCTTGCCAGCATCTTGTGGTGAGGTATCCAGTGGCACACTCAATTGACGCTGTAGCTTACCAACGCCTAGCAAGCTAGCTAACATGCCTTTTGCACCATCGCGATTTCTATCAATCTCGAACCACAACTTCAGCTCTGTTTCATCACGATGAGCCACCACTTCCAATTCACGCCAACGGCCATGATAAGGACCCGTCGTCGGCACAAACTCAAACTCTTGTACAAACGGCAGTTCAAAGCCTTTGACCGCTTCACATTCCACTTGACGAATACGCAGGCCTTGAGCTTCAAGCTCGTCAAAAATACCATCGAGCAGTGGGTCGGGACGAACCGTTAAGGTGTCTTTATCCGATGGGTCAATCGCCATCGCAATATCCAACCCGGTTTCCAGCCATACCTTTGAATCACCAATCGTAACCGGTGTGTTCAGTGGCACATCAAACTCACATTCAAAGTCACGGGTTTCACCCGGTTGAATCACAAAGGCATACGGCAAGCTCCATTTTGCCAGCGAGTATGTCTGGTGCATTCGGCGTTTATGACCGCCCTCTTGCCCTTGCGAGTTCGCGGTAACTTCTTTGACGTAGCGACAGCATAAGTTGAGATCAATGTTATCGATCTCCTGCGGCTGAGCGCCTCCGTAGACATGTACAATAATGCTCGCCTTCTTACCTGGATAAAGCACTTCCTGTTGCAATACAGAATCCACCTTGGCAGATCCAATTCCAAAACTTGCTAACGTTTTCTTTAAGAACGACATATGCACCTCCTTTAAAGCATCATCTTAAGCCTGAAAGAGGTTCAAACTCAAATATACTGCTCACACTATTTTAGCTCTAATATCGTTTAATTATCACTCAGGCGTCGATCGATAACTTAGATAGTGATAATCTAACCCTTGATATGCATGCATATCATTATCCTGATTTATTTTTCGGATTGGCGAAAGCCAGACGAGTGACTCTTCAAGCAATTGAGGCGGAGCTCATGATAAATCAGGCCATTAGATTGGCAATGGATATGCCTGACCGTTAGGTAAATTAATGCGCCCAACAGCTGTCAGGTTCTCGCACACCAACCGTAGTGCGATGCGTCGTCGTAGTGGCTTTGTTGCTGCTCCAACGGCTAAGAAATTGGCTCCTACAATGACTCTCGTTGAGAAGGCTGCTTTATTAGCACCGACTGCAACAAAAGTAATTAAAGCCGCTTAACAAAAAGCGCAGTTTTTACTGCGCTTTTTTCTTGCCCGCTCCCATCTTGAAATGTGTTTACACATTGGTATTCCCTACCCGATTTGATACCTTAGCCACAAATCATTATAAAATTTGTGGAGAAATAAAGTATGAAGTGCCACCGCATTGAAGAACTGCTTGAACTGATGGAGCCTGAGTGGCAGAAAGATCAAGAGCTTAACCTATTAGAGTTCATCATTAAGCTATCAAAAGAAGCGGGCTACCAAGGTAAGCTTGAAGAGCTAACTGACGATGTTCTTATCTACCATCTAAAAATGCGTAATAGCGAAAAAGATGAAATGATCCCAGGCCTTAAAAAAGACCAAGAAGATGATTTCAAAACCGCAATTCTAAAAGCGCGTGGCCTTCTTTAGTCGCCTATTTATTTAGGGCTCAATTGCCGTATAGATAAAACACTCAATGTTTAAAAGCGACCACTCGGTCGCTTTTTTGTTTCTGTTCGCTATTTTTTCGTCACAACTGTTATGACTTTTGTTGTTAAAGGTTGATAGCGTTAAAGAAATGAGAACAAGATTGTCGCTATAATCGCCATCCATAAGAATCTTCTAAAATAATAAGAGTGAGTGCGATACCAACAAATGCACCAAGCTCAATTTCTACAGGTTCTCTAAACCATACTTTCAAGTAATGTCGTCATGCTCGAGTTAACCGGGCAAACAAGCCACAAAAAGGATAGTCCATGAGTCAGGATAAAATCGATATCAAAGATGTGACTCCTAAAACCTTTAACCCAAAAACACATAAAGGTAATGGAGATCGATTTAACCCAAGTAACCGAATCTATGTTCGAGAAAGCAAAGGTAAATTCCAACAACTTCGTCGTTACGGAGGTTGGTTCTTACTTTTACTTTTTGCGCTTATCCCATGGATCCCATTTGGTGAACGACAAGCGATCTTGCTCGATATAGGTAGCCAGCAGTTCAACTTCTTTGGCACCACGCTATACCCACAAGATCTAACGCTACTCGCTATCCTCTTCATGATTGCGGCGTTTGGCTTGTTCTTCATAACCACCTTCTTAGGGCGAGTCTGGTGTGGTTATTTATGCCCGCAAACCGTCTGGACCTTCATGTACATCTGGTTCGAAGAGAAACTGGAAGGTGCTGCCAATAAGCGAAGAAAACAAGACTCAGGCAAACTGACGAGCAATTTAATTCTCAGAAAAACTATCAAGCACATCGCGTGGTGGGCGATTGCGATTGCGACGGGCTTAACCTTTGTCGGTTATTTCATCCCAATCAAAGAGCTGGTGGTTGGCTTCTTTACCTTTAACTCGACTTTCTGGCCAGTGTTTTGGGTATTGTTCTTTGCTGGGTGTACTTATGCGAATGCCGGATGGATGCGTTCTATTGTTTGTCTGCACATGTGTCCTTACGCGCGTTTCCAATCGGCAATGTTCGATAAAGATACCTTCATCGTGGGTTACGACACTGAACGAGGTGAAAGCCGCGGCCCTCGCTCTCGTAAAGCCGATCCAAAAGAACTTGGTCTAGGCGACTGTATTGACTGTAATTTATGCGTTCAAGTGTGCCCAACGGGTATCGATATTCGTGACGGTCTGCAATACGAGTGTATTAACTGTGGCGCGTGTATTGATGCTTGTGACAACACCATGGAACGTATGGGTTATGAGAAAGGTCTGATCAACTACACCACCGAACATAGGCTTGAGGGGCACTCAACCAAGGTGATGCGTCCTAAGCTCTTGGGCTATGGCGTAATACTGATCGTTATGTTGGGGCTGTTTTTCGCACAAATCGCGAGTGTTGATCCTGCAGGCTTAAGCGTTCTGCGCGATAGAAACCAACTATTTAGAATCAATAGCCAAGGGCTTGTCGAAAATACTTACAACTTAAAAGTCATCAACAAGACTCAGCAAGAGCAAGAGTACAAACTTGATGTCAGCGGGCTGCCGGATTCTATCTGGTACGGTAAACAAACGATTACCGTAGACCCAGGTGAGGTTTTAAACCTTCCTATCAGTTTGGGCGTCGATCCAGAAAAACTGAGCTCACCAGTTTCGACAATTCAGTTTATACTCTCGGATAATGAAGAGTTTACGATGAAAGTCGAAAGCCGCTTTATCAAAAAGCTCTGATACCAGTCACCTTAGTGCTAGGTATAACAACCCAATAAATGGAAAAAGGCTCAGTAATGAGCCTTTTTTATTCTATGACGATGCAAGCCTTTAACTTTGATAACCTGACTCCTGACTTCATGTGGTACGCACTGGAGAGTATTGGAGTCCGTGCTGAATCCGGGCTTCTCGCTCTCAACAGTTACGAAAATCGAGTGTATCAATTCACCGATGAAGACCGTAAACGCTACGTCGTTAAGTTTTATCGTCCGCAGCGCTGGAACAAAGCACAGATCCAAGAAGAGCATGACTTCGCACTCGAGCTTATCGAACAAGAGATGCCAGTTGCACCTCCAATGCGAATCAATGGCGCAACCTTACATGAATATCAAGGCTACCTATTTGCCTTATTTGAAAGTGTTGGTGGCAGACAGTACGAAGTCGACAATCTAGACCAATTGGAAGGCGTTGGACGTTTTCTTGGGCGTATTCATAAAGCCAGCGCAGGAAGAACATTCCAGCATCGCCCGACCATCAGCTTAGACGAATACCTTTATCAACCACGTAAAATTCTAGAGAACTCTCAGTTTATCCCGACACACCTAGAGAACGCGTTCTTCAATGATGTCGACCTTCTGATCAAAGAGCTAGAGAGCCAGTGGCCAAGCAATATTGAAAATATCCGCCTGCATGGTGACTGCCACCCTGGCAATATCTTATGGCGTGACGGGCCAATGTTCGTCGATCTTGATGACGCACGTAACGGCCCTGCGATACAAGATTTGTGGATGCTGCTTAACGGCGAGCGTCAAGATAAGCTAATGCAACTGGATATTCTGCTAGAGAGCTATCAAGAATTTTGCGATTTTAATACCGCGCAACTGAAACTAATCGAACCACTACGCGGTCTACGTATGGTGCATTACATGGCATGGTTGGCGAAACGATGGAACGATCCTGCATTTCCTCTAGCCTTCCCATGGTTTAATGATCCAAAATATTGGGAGCAACAAGTACTTGCTTGTAAAGAGCAAATTGCTACCCTGCAAGAGCCACCACTTTCGTTAATGCCTCAGTGGTAACAGCAATCGCAACACAACTAGATAAAAATTCAAACATAATGGAGATTGGATAAATGAAAAAGCTATTCGCATTTTTCTCATTGATCATGTTGAGCCTTTCAGCTCACGCTGCGAAATTTAACGAAGGTGAACACTACAAAGTTCTCGATCTAGAAGCATCAAAAAAACCAATGGTGACAGAGTTCTTCTCTTTCTACTGCCCACACTGTAATAGCTTTGAACCAATCATCCAGCAGCTAAAACAACAGCTACCAAAAAACGCTAAGCTACAGAAGAACCATGTTTCATTCATGGGTGGCAACATGGGTCTGCCAATGAGCAAAGCTTACGCAACCATGATTGCCCTGAAAGTTGAAGATAAAATGGTGCCAGTGATGTTTAACCGCATCCACACCATGAACAAGCCACCACGCGATGAAGAAGAATTGCGTCAAATCTTCCTAGACGAAGGCGTTGATGCTAAGAAATTCGATGCGGCATACAACGGCTTTGCAGTCGACTCTATGGTTCGCCGCTTCGACAAAGCATTCAAAGACAGCGGTCTTTCTGGTGTTCCTGCGGTCGTCGTTAACAACCGCTACCTAGTCGACGCTCAAGGTATCAGCTCTCTCGATGAATACTTCGAGCTCGTTAACTTCCTACTTAAGAAGTAACGTATTGATTAAAGGAAGCTTCGGCTTCCTTTTTTGCACTAGTTCAAAAATATTCATAGATAAACAATCATCCTGAAAACGTTGTGCTTTACTGATATTAATATCCAGTCCTAAGAACTGGTAGGCAAGGAGCCTTTGAATGAAAATAAAAATAACGCTTTTGGCACTGAGCATTGCAGCCTCTCCTGCTTTTGCCAAGCTTGCAGACGAACAAGGTTTCAGTGGTGAAATATCGATTAATACAGGGGTTACCTCTTCCACCTCAAACTTTAATACCGATGCAGATAGCACCATTTCGTCCATTAACCAGAAAGCCTCATCTGAGAGCTCATTTCTTATCGCTCCTTTGGGTAGTATTGCTTACACCTTTGGCGAAAAATTAAATCACCAGGTATACACAGGTACAACTCGTGATGACGTAGCAACAGGTACTGTGGTGCTTGAATTGGGTTATAAATACCAACTAGAGTCAGGCATGACCATCGACGCTTCACTTCTGCCGACTGTCATGTCTGGTGAGACTTGGGCCGATCCGTACAACACCACTTCAGGTCGCACCAAAACGGATGAAACAGGCAATGCCTTTCGTGTGAAACTAAGTAGCATTGCGGGGTCTGCTTTCTCGTTAGACATGGCCTACGCCACCAAAGATGTGGAAGATGATCGGGTTAGAGAAGAATTACAGCGTGATGCCAATACTTTCTACCTGAAAGGTCAGTACCGTCAACCAATCAATCGCACCATGATGTTAGTACCATCATTGATTTACCAATCAAGGGATGCCGACGGTAACGCTGAGTCTTACGAACAGTTTGGTGGTGAAGTGAGTCTATTTGGTGGCATAGGCCGCCACCAGTACGCTCTGACAGCGGGTTATAATCAACGTTCTTACGACGCAAGTAACCCAATCTATAATAAAAAACGCAGCGACGATAATATCAACCTTTTTGCCGCCTATGAGTATGAGCAATTCATGGATTGGGAAAACTGGTCGTTTATTTCTCTAGCCGGTTATGGTGTCAGCGATTCGAACATTACTTTCTACGATGAGTCGCAATACATCGTCTCAGTCGGCCTGAACTACAAGTTCTAGTTAGGCATCACTGATCGCTAATAACCATTAGTTCATAACAACTGGTTCATAACAACGAAAGCCTACGTAAAAAGCAGGCTTTCTTGTTTCTATACCAATCACAGTAAATAAATGACCCGTTGTTTACTACGATTGGTATGACTACACCGCTTGAGCCGTAAGTTGCTTCAACAATCGATCCATTGCTCGGTAGCCAAGCGCTTCCGATAAGTGCTTCTTTTCAATCTGTTCGTTACCGTCTAGGTCTGCAATGGTTCGCGCTACCTTGATGATTCGATGATAAGCACGAATTGATAAACCTAATCGATGCAGAGCCGTTTCCAGAAATTCTGCATCCTCACGCCTCAATGGGCAGTACTTTTCAATTTCTCGGCTACCTAACAGTGCATTCGATTTATGGTTTCGAGATAACATCAACTCGCGAGCCTGCTTAACCCTTTGCTTAACGACTTGAGTGGTTTCACCACGGTCACCACCTTCGGCTAACATCCCTTTAGGCAACAGAGGGATCTCTAATGACATATCGAACCTATCCAGTAATGGCCCCGATAATCGATTGAGATAGCGCAATATGATCTGCGGATTAGCTCGCGCTTGATTGCCTTCGTAATAACCTGTTGGGCTAGGGTTAAGTGCACCAACTAATTGAAAGCGAGCAGGAAAGCGAGTTTTACCCGCAACACGGGAGATAATGATTTCACCCGACTCTAGTGGCTCTCGCAGTGAATCAAGCACCTTACGCTCAAACTCTGGCATCTCATCAAGAAACAATAAGCCGTTATGCGCCAAAGAGATCTCTCCGGGGCGAGGTATCGAGCCACCACCGACCAATGCTGCCATCGAACTCGAATGGTGTGGGGAACGGAAAGGTCGTTGCTTCCAGTTGTATTGATTGATCTCTTGCTGCGTTAAAGAGGCTACCGACGCGGTTTCCATCGCCTCGCCGTCACTCATTTCGGGCAACAAATCGCGCAATCGAGACGCCAACATGGTTTTTCCAGTTCCGGGCGGGCCGAGAAAAAGCAGGTTATGGTTGCCCGCTGCGGCGATCTCCAGTGCTCGCTTACCTTGTTGCTGGCCAATAATATCTTGTAAGTCACGATTATCAGACACATCTACATGATGATGCTCGGTTCGATATAAACCAAGCTGAGCCTGGCCACACATATCAGCGCAAACCTCCAACAAGGTTTGTGCAGATTTATGCGCTCCCTTGCCAACTAAGGCCGCCTGATCACCGTTATGGTGCGGAACCACTAAGCATCGTTCAACGCTATCGGCGGCTAACGTCGCTGGCAACACGCCCTTTACTGAACGCAACTCTCCGGACAACGCCAACTCACCGATAAATTCATGTTGAACTATTTTTGATGTAGGAAGCTGATCGGACGCCACCAAAATCCCAAGCGCAATTGGCAGATCGAAACGTCCTCCCTCTTTGGGTAAATCTGCAGGTGCAAGGTTGACCGTGATTCTTTTCGATGGAAATTCAAAGCGAGAATTGATGATGGCACTCCTTACTCGATCTTTAGATTCCTTGACCGTCGTTTCAGGTAGACCCACCAGCGTAAAACCGGGCATTCCGTTGCTAATATGCACTTCCACAGTCACTTCTGGTGCCTCTACACCCACACTAGCTCGGCTATGAATTATTGCGAGTCCCATAACTTTCCTTTGTCTTTGATTTAAAAGTATTCACTCTGGATATTCATTGCTCACCAAAGCCATAAGGTTGTTATATAGCGTGGTGGAATGGTGTTTTAATGTGAAAAAAGAATGACATTTTCCTTGTCATGCAGCAGATTTGTGTGATAACACTAGAGATGTAGACATTTACTTAAGACAATAAACGAGAAAACTCGAACTTTATGACATTTAACGCTCGCATTTACGCACTGATTAACCTGATTATCGTAGTCATTATTGAGACTGCGCGGGGGCGAGTGGGAAAAAAGTAACCACGAATTAGAAAAAACCCCCGCACTGAAAAGTCCGGGGGTTTTTTCTAATTTAGACATTCGATTTTATATTTTGAAACATTTTCGGCTTTGCCGATTTACAGGAAGAATGGGAGCACAAGATGTGCAGAGACAATGGAAACAATTACCAAAACAAAGGTAATACGGAGGAATTACGATGAAAGGCGCAGAACTGGTCGTATCCGCACTCAAGCAACAAGGCATTGAGACCGTATTTGGTTACCCTGGCGGTGCCATCATGCCAATCTACGATGCACTCTATGACGGCGGGGTTGAACATATCCTATGTCGCCATGAGCAAGGCGCTGCAATGGCCGCTATCGGTATGGCTCGAGCAACGCAAGACGTCGCTGTTTGTATGGCAACCTCAGGCCCGGGTGCAACTAACCTAGTCACAGGTCTTGCTGATGCTTTTATGGATTCCATCCCACTCGTAGCGATCACTGGTCAAGTTGCTAGTTCCCACATTGGTACCGATGCATTCCAAGAAATGGATGTGATTGGTATGTCTCTGTCATGTACTAAACACAGCTACCTTGTTACCGATATTGAAGATCTTGCGCCGACATTGGCTGAAGCATTTATCGTTGCAAAAGCAGGGCGTCCCGGTCCGGTTATTGTCGATATCGCTAAAGATGTTCAACTAGCAGAGTCCCCTGTAAAAATTCTTCCTGAATTTACACCCCCCGCAATTCCTGTAGTGACAACGGATGCTATTGAGCAAGCTCAGTACTTCTTGTCTCAAGCGACTCGTCCTGTTTTATACGTAGGTGGTGGCGTTCAACTGGCGAAAGCAACCGATGCTGTTCGTGAGTTTTTACGTCTAAACCCAATGCCTGCAGTAAGCACACTAAAAGGCTTAGGCACCATTGAACGTGACGACCCACACTACTTGGGTATGCTGGGTATGCACGGCACCAAAGCCGCTAACCTAGTGGTTCAAGAAAGTGACCTGTTGATTGTTGTTGGCGCTCGTTTTGATGACCGAGTAACCGGCAAGCTCGACACCTTTGCACCGCACGCTAAAGTTATCCATATTGATATCGATGCGGCAGAGTTCAGTAAACTACGTCTTGCCGATGCACCAATTCGTGGTGACATCAACAAGATCATGCCTCAACTGGAGCTAAGCCAAGACATCTCTTCTTGGGTTCATCACTCCGAAGGCCTTCGTAGCTCATTCAAATGGCGTTACGACCACCCTGGCGACCTTATCTTCGCACCTCTGTTGTTGAAACAACTGTCAGACATGATGCCTGCGAGTTCTATGGTTTCGACCGATGTTGGCCAACATCAGATGTGGGCAGCTCAACACATTCAGCCACGCGATCCACAAAACTTCATCACTTCAGCGGGCTTAGGCACTATGGGCTTTGGCCTACCTGCAGCCATGGGTGCATCGGTTGGTCGTCCTAATGACCAATCTATACTTATCTCAGGTGACGGCTCGTTCATGATGAACATTCAAGAGCTTGGTACGCTGAAGCGTCGCCAAATCCCAGTAAAAATGGTGCTGCTTAACAACTCGCGCTTAGGCATGGTTCGCCAATGGCAATCGCTGTTCTTTGATGGCCGACACAGTGAAACCATCTTGGATGACAACCCGGATTTCGTCATGCTAGCGAAAGCATTTGATATCCCGGGCAAAACCATCACGCGTAAAGAAGAAGTAGAACCAGCACTGAAAGAGATGCTAGAGAGCAAAACCGCTTACCTACTTCATGTTCTTATCGATGAAGAAGAGAACGTATGGCCACTAGTACCGCCAGGTGCTTCAAACAGTGAGATGTTGGAGAACACATAACATGAAAAGATACCTATTAGACATCAAAGCCGATGATAAGCCTGTACTACTAGAGCGTGTTCTTCGTGTTATCCGCCACCGTGGCTTTATTGTTAAGCAAGTAGCTGGCACTCAAAACCACGAAAGCAAAGTGGCGAGTGTTGAGATCATTGTCGACAGTGAGCGTCCGATCTCTTTCTTGGTAAACCAAATCGAAAAACTGTGGGATGTGCGTACCGTTGACGTTATCTCGATCAGCCGTAATGAATTGCCAAACAACAACTTACAACAAAAGATAAACGCATAAGGAACCGCTAACATGACAGCTAAAACAGCAGACTATATTTGGTTTAATGGTGAGATGGTTCCTTGGGCAGAGGCGAACGTTCACGTCCTGACTCACGCAATGCACTACGGTACTTCTGTGTTTGAAGGTGTTCGTTGCTACAACACACCAAAGGGTCCGGTTATCTTCCGTCACCCAGAGCATGCTAAGCGCCTAAAAGACTCAGCAAAAATCTACCGCTTCCCTATTCCTTACACTGAGGAAGAAATTATGGATGCGACTCGCGAAACGCTACGCCAAAATAAGCTAGAGTCAGCGTACATCCGCCCTCTCGGCTTTGTCGGTAACGTTGGCTTAGGTGTTTGCCCGCCTGAAAACACAGAGATGGATCTGATCATCGCTGCTTTCCCTTGGGGTTCTTACCTAGGCGAAGAAGCGCTAGAAAACGGCGTTGATGCGATGATTTCTAGCTGGAACCGTGCCGCTCCAAACACTATCCCAACCGCAGCAAAAGCCGGTGGTAACTACCTATCTTCACTACTGGTTGGTGGTGAAGCTCGCCGTCATGGTTACGATGAAGGCATCGCACTGAGTGTTGATGGTTACCTTTCAGAGGGTGCAGGTGAGAACATCTTTGTGGTACGTAACGGCGTACTATCAACGCCACCAGCGACCAGCGCAATTCTGCCGGGTATCACTCGTGATTCGATCATGACACTAGCAAAAGACATGGGTTATGAGATCCGTGAGGAGAACATTGCTCGTGAAGCACTATACCTTGCCGATGAAGTATTCATGACAGGCACAGCTGCCGAAATCGTTCCGGTTCGCAGCGTAGACAAAATTACAGTAGGTGAAGGCAAACGCGGTCCTATCACTGAAAAAGTTCAAGCGGCTTACTTTGGTTTATTCAATGGCACGACTGAAGATAAGTGGGGCTGGTTAGATTATGTTTACCCAGCAGACCAAACTTCAGCAAACCAAACGCAAACAACTAAGTAAGCAACTAAGTAAGCAACAGCCAAATATTTTATAAGGATTTAAGCAATGCCAATCTATCGTTCAGCAACGACTACCCACGGACGCAACATGGCTGGTGCGCGCGCTTTATGGCGTGCAACTGGCGTTAAAGATGATGACTTCGGTAAGCCGATCATCGCGGTTGTAAACTCGTTCACTCAATTTGTACCAGGCCACGTTCACCTTAAAGACATGGGTCAACTGGTTGCGGGTGAAATCGAGAAAGCCGGCGGTATCGCTAAAGAATTCAACACCATCGCAGTCGATGATGGTATCGCAATGGGCCACGGCGGTATGCTGTACTCACTGCCATCACGTGAGCTTATCGCAGACTCGGTAGAGTACATGGTCAATGCACACTGTGCAGATGCGATGGTGTGTATCTCTAACTGTGACAAAATCACTCCGGGAATGATGATGGCAGCAATGCGCCTTAACATCCCAGTGATCTTTGTATCAGGCGGTCCAATGGAAGCAGGTAAAACCAAGCTTTCAGATCAAATCATCAAGCTCGACCTTGTTGATGCGATGATTCAAGGCGCCGATCCAACGATTTCAGACGAGCAAAGTGAGCAAGTAGAACGTTCTGCATGTCCAACCTGTGGTTCATGTTCAGGTATGTTCACAGCAAACTCAATGAACTGTCTAACAGAAGCACTTGGCCTATCTCAGCCGGGTAACGGTTCAATGCTGGCGACGCACGCAGACCGCGAAGAACTGTTCATCAATGCCGGTAAGCGCATCGTTGATCTAACCAAGCGTTACTACGAGCAAGACGACGAGTCAGCACTGCCACGCAACATCGCAAACCGCGCTGCTTTCGATAATGCGATGGCGCTTGATATCGCAATGGGTGGTTCTAGTAACACCGTTCTTCACCTTTTAGCAGCCGCTCAAGAAGGCGACATTGATTTCGATATGGATGATATCGATGCGATGTCTCGCCGTGTACCACACCTATGTAAAGTGGCACCTTCAACACCGAAGTACCACATGGAAGACGTTCACCGTGCTGGTGGCGTAATGGCTATCCTTGGTGAACTTGACCGTGCAGGTCTATTGAACAACCAAACTCGCACTGTGCTTGGTCTAAGCATGCAAGAGCAACTTGCTCAGTACGACATCATGCAGACAGAAGACGAAGCCGTGCTTAAGTTCTTCCGTGCTGGCCCTGCGGGCATCCGTACAACTAAAGCTTTCTCACAAGATTGCCGTTGGGATCGCCTTGATGACGATCGCAAAGAAGGTTGTATTCGCACTAAAGAAAACGCATTCAGCCAAGAAGGCGGCCTAGCGGTACTTTCAGGTAACATCGCGGTTGATGGTTGTATCGTTAAGACCGCGGGTGTTGATGAAGAAAACCTTAAATTCCAAGGCCCTGCTATCGTATTCGAAAGCCAAGATACGGCAGTAGACGGCATCTTAGCGGGTAAAGTAAAAGCCGGCGAAGTGGTTGTTATTCGTTACGAAGGTCCTAAAGGTGGTCCGGGTATGCAAGAGATGCTCTACCCAACGACTTACCTAAAATCTATGGGGCTAGGAAAGTCGTGTGCGCTTCTAACTGACGGACGTTTCTCTGGTGGTACATCAGGCCTGTCTATCGGTCACGCATCTCCAGAAGCTGCAAGTGGCGGTGTGATAGGTCTAGTAAACACTGGCGATATCATCACTATCGACATCCCTAGCCGCTCAATCACACTTGATGTGCCAGAAGCAGAGCTTGAAGCACGTCGCGTTAAACAAGATGCACTAGGCTGGAAACCAGAAAACCGTCAGCGTGAAGTGTCTTTCGCACTGAAAGCTTATGCAAGCATGGCGACCAGTGCCGACAAAGGCGCTGTACGTGATAAGTCTAAACTTGAGGGCTAACTATGAGTGATGACACCTCCAGCCCCCAAAAACAAACTGGCGCAGATTATCTGCGTCAGATCCTGAGAGCGCCGGTTTACGAAGCGGCAATCGTGACACCTCTGCAGGATATGCCACGTTTAAGCGCGCGCATTGGTAATCAGGTTCAGCTTAAACGAGAAGACCGTCAGCCGGTGCACTCGTTCAAGCTACGTGGTGCCTACAACATGGTATCAAGCCTTTCTGAACAACAGAAAGCCGCAGGTGTGATTGCTGCATCGGCAGGTAACCATGCTCAAGGTATGGCGCTGTCCGGTTCTAAGCTTGGTATTCAGACCACGATTGTGATGCCAAAAACGACGCCGGATATCAAGGTTGATGCGGTACGCGGATTTGGTGGTAACGTGGTTCTGCACGGCAGTAATTTCGATGAAGCAAAAGCGGAAGCGGAACGCCTATCGGCTGAACATGGCTTCACCTTTGTACCTCCTTTCGATCACCCACTGGTGATTGCTGGGCAAGGTACTATGGGCATGGAGATGCTGCAGCAAAACGGTCACATGGATTATATCTTTGTGCCGGTTGGTGGTGGTGGCTTAGCCGCTGGTGTTGCAGTGCTTATCAAACAACTGATGCCAGAGATTAAAGTGATTGCGGTAGAGCCTGAAGACTCAGCTTGCTTGAAAGCAGCACTGGATGCGGGTGAACCAGTAGTACTGGATCAGGTCAGCATGTTTGCTGATGGTGTTGCGGTTAAACGCATTGGTGAAGAAACCTTCCGTCTTTGCCAACAGTACATTGATGGTCATATTACCGTCTCTAGCGATGAAATCTGCTCTGCGGTAAAGGACATCTTTGAAGACACCCGTGCAATTGCCGAACCTTCAGGAGCACTTGCTCTGGCAGGTCTTAAGAAGTTTGCTGAACAAAACAAACTGCAAGATAAGCAACTGGCGACGGTATTGTCTGGTGCTAACACCAACTTCCACGGTCTGCGTTATGTCTCTGAGCGTTGTGAGTTAGGTGAGAAGCGAGAAGGTCTGCTTGCGGTGACTATTCCAGAGCGACAAGGTGCGTTCCTAGAGTTCTGTAACATTATTGGTGGTCGAGCGGTGACTGAGTTTAACTACCGCCACAACGACGAAAGCCTGGCGAATATCTTCGTTGGTGTACGTCTACAAGGTGGACAAGAAGAACTCGAACACATCATCAATGACTTACGTGAGGGTGACTACGCGGTTGTCGACTTGTCTGATGACGAGATGGCAAAGCTGCACATTCGTTACATGATTGGCGGTAAACCATCGAAGCCATTAAAAGAACGTCTTTACAGCTTTGAGTTTCCTGAATACCCAGGTGCATTGATTAAATTCCTTGATACCTTAGGGACTCACTGGAATATCAGCCTGTTCAACTATCGTAACCATGGTGCCGATTACGGTCGAGTGCTGTGTGGCTTCGAACTCGGTGATGATGATTTGGCTCAGTTCTCTACGCACTTAGAAGAACTCGGCTACCAATGCAAAGATGAAACCGATAACCCTTCCTACAAGTTCTTCTTGTCTTAAGAGTTAACGACCGAATCAAAAAAGAGCGAGTATTTACTCGCTCTTTTTATTGGTGCTGATTCAGCTCAAGCTTGAAAAGGATCTTCTTGTAAATAGATCATTAGATCGCCTTGCGATGATCCAACCAATCTTGGTGAAGTTGCTCACTTGATCCTAAATATTTGACCATCCATTCGATCAATTTATGGTTATCGTCTTTTCGCCACACCAAACAACAATGACTCTGCGGGCTTGGCTCGGGCAATATTTTTTCTACCAGCAAACCTTGCTCAATAATAGGTGCGGCGATATGCCTTGGCATGTAACCCACCCCAACACCATTTTTAAGACACTCTATCGCACTGTACCAGTTAGGTAACAATAGACGTCTTTGATTCGAAAAGTGCCCTGTGTGTCGCTTAGGCAGTACACTAGAGGTATCATCCAAACATATTGCTGGGTATTGACTGACAAAGGCTTCATTAAGGTTTTGCTCTCGCACACACGGGTGACTGGGTGACATCACAAATGCCCAATCTAACCGCCCCATATCCTTAACTTCAAAGTCACCACCAACCGGAATCGCCGAGGTTGCACCAATCACGACATCCGCCCTGCCCTGTGCAATGGCTTCCCAAGAGCCGTTAAACACTTCCATGTTAATCTGCAGCTCAGCGAACTCAAAGGTTTGATAAAACTCTTCAATCATAGGCTTCATCTTGTCGAGCTTAACCACGTTATCAAGCGTTAGGCGCAAGGTTTTCTTCCAACCACGCGCTGCTCGGCGAGTTTGGGCACTGAGTTCTTCCATCTGTCTCAGCAGTTGACGAGCCTCTTCAATAAACAGCTCTCCTGCAGGTGTCAGCTCTACTTTTCTTGGTAAGCGTCTGAAAAGTAGAACATCAAGCTCTTGCTCTACCTGCCTAACCCCATAGCTGATCGCTGAGGGCACTTTGTGCAACTGTTCAGCAGCTGCGGTAAAACTACCCAAGCGCGCCACAGTGTCGAGCATTTCTAAAGAGGATTTAGAGAACATAAGCCTTCAAATTTTTTGATTGATAACCACATATTTTAGCGTTTTATTTTATCAGGTCTGAAAAATAGAATGTCAGCATAAATAAACAGGGGCTCTAACTTCTGTATATCAAACAATTTTTTTGATGATAAAAACATCATTACCTTTAGTTTAATGGCATCTTATGAATATTTCTAAATTTCAATTAGTCTACCTTGCAGTTCTTTCAATGCTTGGCTTTATTGCGACTGATATGTACCTTCCTGCATTTAAGGCAATGGAAGTTGATTTCGCAACCGGCCCAGAGCAAATTGCTCTTTCTCTAACTGTATTCCTTGGTGGTATGGCAATGGGTCAGCTTCTTTGGGGTCTGGCGAGTGACAAGTATGGTCACCGCAATACGTTGGCGGTTGGTCTAGTAATATTCACCGCCGCTTCATTTGGCTTAGCATTCAGTACCGAAGTATGGCATCTACTGACACTGCGCTTCATTCAAGCGATCGGTGTATGTGCGCCTGCGGTAATTTGGCAAGCCATGGTTATCAAGCGTTACTCTCAGAGCAGTAGCCAGCAAATTTTTGCTACTATCATGCCTCTAGTAGCGCTATCTCCAGCACTAGCACCTCAACTGGGTGTGTTGCTAGCAGACAGCTTTGGCTGGCACAGTATCTTCATTACATTGACTTTGATGGGCGCACTACTAATTGCAACAACAATGGCTCAACCAAAAGAAGCGCCTGAAGTAAAACAGACATCGATTAAGACAGACATCAAGATGTTGATAAAATCAAAACCTTACATGGGTAATGTTTTAATGTTTGCTTCGGCATCTGCAGCGTTCTTCGCTTACCTAACGGGTATGCCAGAGATAATGGCTCAGCTAGGTTATGAAGCAAAAGACATCGGTTTGAGCTTTATCCCACAGACAATCGCGTTCATGGCGGGTGGTTATTTCGGTAAGCAAGCGGTGAAGAAATATGGCGATGGCGTTGTACTAAGAAATCTTATCGGTTTGTTCAGCGTTGCAGCAATGCTTATCTTCATTGCATCACAGTGGGAGCTGACGTCAATCTGGCCTCTGCTTGCGCCTTTCTGTTTGATTGCTGTCGCAAACGGCGCACTTTACCCAATCGTAGTAAACCGTGCCCTATCAAGCGCTAAACAAAGCCCAGCAACAGCTGCTGGCCTACAAAACAGCCTGCAAATCAGCATCAGTGGCCTATCAAGTGCATTGGTCGCAGCAATGGCTAGCCAAGCACTAAGCGCGACGGGTATTGCAGTTGTGATCTGTTTGGGTGCGTTGTGGGTTGGTTATATTGTTTCGAACAAAGAGCTTTCTGAACACTTCGCGACACCAGACAACTCTCGAGTGGTCGCTGACGAGAAACAAGACTAGTTTCTAAGTTAAAGAAAACAAAAAAGAGCGAGATTAATCGCTCTTTTTTTATATCTAGATATCTAAGAAAAACCAGTAGAAGTGCTATTAGCTCTATCGCAGTCATCTGCTTTATAGTTGAGGCTACTTTTTCTTAGTCGGACGCTGCCAGTTGGCAATTTTACGTTCTTTCGCACGACTAATAACAAGCTCGCTCTCTGCAACATCACGAGTCACCGTTGAGCCCGCACCGACAGTTGCGCCGTTGCCAATAGTAACAGGTGCGATTAATTGGCTGTCTGAGCCAACAAATACGTCATCGCCAATGATGGTCTTAAACTTGTTCGCGCCATCGTAGTTACAAGTGATAGCACCCGCACCCACATTTACACGTTGACCGATCTCAGCATCACCTAGGTAAGTAAGGTGATTAGCTTTAGAACCCTCACCAAGACGAGTGTTCTTCACTTCAACAAAGTTACCTACATGCGAATTGTTACGCATGTCAGCTCCAGGACGTAAGCGAGTGAATGGACCAACCGTACAGTCTTCACCAATTGTCGCACCTTCGATTACGCTGTATGGGCGAACGATAGTGTTGTCATCAATCTCACAGTCTTTCAATACACAACCAGTGCCGATAACCACATTATCGCCAATGCTTACACTGCCTTCGATGATAACGTTAGTATCAATCTCAACATCCATACCACACTGCAATTCACCACGTAGATCAAAGCGGCTTGGGTCACGTAACATCACGCCTTGCTTTAATAACTTGTCTGCTTGTTCAGCTTGGTAAGCGCGCTCTAGACGAGCCAGTTGAGAGCGGTCGTTCACGCCTTCAACTTCAATTGGGCTTACTGGATGTACAGCCTCAACCGCACGACCTTCATCGTGAGCAGCTGCAATAACGTCTGTCAGGTAATATTCACCCTGTGCGTTATCGTTGCTTAAGCCAGACAACCAACGTTTCAGATCGCCACCAGTAGCCACCATAACGCCAGTATTAATCTCTTTGATAAGCTTCTGCTCATCGGTTGCATCTTTTTGCTCAACGATAGCGACAACCGGGCCATTGCGACGAATGATACGACCGTAGCCCATCGGGTTGTCTAACACGACCGTTAGTAGTGCGATACCACCGTTTGGTTGAGCGTCTAATAGGTTTTCAATGGTTTCAGGAGAGATTAGTGGAACATCACCGTATAGCACCAATACTTTTTCATCATCAGCGAAATGTGCAGATGCTTGATCTACAGCGTGACCAGTACCTAGCTGCTCAGCTTGCAGTGCCCAATTTACAGATTCTTCAGCTAGAGTAGCCTTCATCTGATCACCGCCGTGGCCGTAAACCAGGTTGATATTTTGAGCGCCTAAACCATTACATGTATCGATAACATGCTTCACCATTGGCTTACCCGCAAGCGTGTGTAGAACCTTTGGTGTGTTTGAATACATGCGAGTGCCTTTGCCCGCCGCGAGAATCACTGCGCTAAACTTCATTGTAAACCTATCCAACAGTATTTTTATTAAGCCGATATTGTAACCGTTTTTGGCCAAAAAATTAAATCACAATAACCATTTAACCAGTAGTGATGTGTAAAAGATGCATTTTTCAGAACCTAAAAATGCAAAAAGGCGACCCTTAGGTCGCCTTTATCTCAGAGTCTATAATCTTAAAAAGATTAACGACGCTGCTTTGTCAGTTCGATAACTCGTAACTGAGCAATGGCTTTAGCCAGTTCACCGGCCGCTTGTGCGAAGTCTATGTCGCCATGCTGATTTTGGATATTCTCCACAGCCTTGCGTTTAGCTTCTTCCGCCTTTGCTGCGTCTAGCTCTTCACCACGGATAGCTGTATCAGCCAGTACAGTCGCTGTACCAGGCTGAACTTCTACCATACCACCAGAAACATAAATAATTTCTTCGTGGCCGTGCTGCTTAACAATACGCACCATACCAGGCTTGATAGCGGTCAGCAGTGGAGTGTGACCATGGAAAATACCAAGCTCACCCTCACTACCGGTCACCTGAAACGTCTCAACAAGACCAGAGAAAATTTGTTTCTCGGCACTTACAACGTCTAGGTGAAAGGTTATTGCTGCCATATCGCCTCCTAGTTAGCCTTATAGCTTCTTAGCATTCTCGATAGCTTCGTCAATTGCACCACAGTACATGAACGCTTGCTCTGGAATGTCATCGTATTCACCAGATAGAAGACCTTGGAAGCCACGTAGAGTCTCTTTAAGAGGTACGTAAACGCCTGGGTCACCTGTAAATACTTCCGCTACGTGGTAAGGCTGAGTTAGGAACTTCTCAATCTTACGAGCACGAGATACAACTTGCTTATCTTCTTCAGATAGCTCGTCCATACCTAGGATAGCAATGATATCTTTCAGCTCTTTATAGCGCTGAAGAGTAGACTGAACGCCACGAGCGATGTCGTAGTGTTCTTGTCCAACTACCAATGGATCCAGTTGACGTGAAGTAGAATCTAGCGGGTCGATCGCTGGGTATAGACCCATAGATGCGATGTTACGGTTAAGTACAACCGTTGCATCCAAGTGAGCGAACGTTGTTGCTGGAGACGGGTCAGTCAAGTCATCCGCAGGTACGTATACCGCCTGTACAGACGTGATAGAACCAGCTTTAGTTGACGTGATACGCTCTTGTAGAACACCCATTTCTTCAGCTAGTGTAGGTTGGTAACCTACCGCAGAAGGCATACGACCTAGAAGTGCTGATACTTCAGTACCTGCTAGTGTGTAACGGTAGATGTTATCAACGAACAGTAGAACGTCACGACCTTCGTCACGGAAACGCTCTGCCATTGTTAGACCAGTCAGTGCAACACGTAGACGGTTACCTGGTGGCTCGTTCATCTGGCCGTAAACCATCGCTACTTTTGATTCTTCAGGTTTTTCGATGTTTACAACACCTGCTTCCTGCATCTCAAAGTAGAAATCGTTACCTTCACGAGTACGCTCACCTACACCTGCAAATACAGATAGGCCTGAGTGTTGAAGTGCGATGTTGTTGATAAGTTCCATCATGTTAACGGTCTTACCTACACCAGCACCACCGAATAGACCGATTTTACCACCCTTAGCGAATGGACAAATCAAGTCGATTACTTTAACACCAGTTTCTAGAAGAGCTGTCTCGTTAGACTGCTCTTCGTAGCTTGGAGCTTCACGGTGAATGGCGTAATGCTCTTCAGCACCAATCTCGCCACACTCATCAATCGCGTCACCTAGGACATTCATGATACGACCCAATGTCTTAGTACCTACTGGTACTGAGATTGGAGCGCCAGTATTTTCAACTGTCAAACCACGACGTAAACCATCAGAGCTACCCATTACGATTGCGCGAACTACGCCACCGCCAAGTTGTTGCTGAACTTCAAGAACTAGACGCTCTTTCACTTCATTAACATTCAGAGCATCGTATACACGAGGTACTTCGCCCTGTGGGAACTCTACGTCGACTACCGCACCGATGATCTGTACGATCTTACCTGTAGCCATCGTTAATCCTCTAACTATTTAGTTTTACCTAAGCTTAAACCGCAGCTGCGCCTGAAACGATCTCAGAAAGTTCTTGTGTAATCGCCGATTGACGGGCTTTGTTATACACAAGTTCTAAGTCATCAATAATGTCACCAGCATTATCTGTTGCTGATTTCATTGCAATCATTCGAGCCGCTTGCTCACAAGCAAGGTTCTCGACCACACCTTGGTACACTTGAGATTCGACATAGCGAACCAATAGTGCATCTAGTAGTGGCTTTGGCTCGGGCTCATAAATGTAGTCCCAAGAATGACTGCGTTTCATTTCTTCGCTGTCTGATTTAGGCAAAGGAAGTAATTGATCGATCGTTGGTTCTTGAACCATAGTGTTTTCAAACTTGTTGAACACTACGAACAGGCGATCTAGTTCGCCTTCATCATATTTCTTCAGCATAACGCTCACAGAGCCAATCAAGTCTTCAAGGCTTGGACGATCGCCCAGACCAGAAACTTGAGCTGCTACTTTCGCGCCGCTGTTGTTGAAAAATGCTGTTGCTTTAGAGCCTACAATTGCAAGCTCAACATCAGCACCTTTCTCAGACCAATCTTTCATGTCGTTCATGGCTTTCTTGAACAAGTTAATGTTCAAACCACCACAAAGACCACGGTCTGTAGAAACGATGATGTAACCAACACGTTTGGCTTCACGTTCCTCAAGATAAGGATGCTTATACTCGAGGCTACCATTAGCCAAATGACCGATCACTTTACGCATTGTTTCTGCATATGGACGAGTAGCTTCCATTGCGTCTTGAGAACGACGCATTTTTGAAGCTGCTACCATTTCCATTGCTTTCGTAATCTTCTGTGTGCTTTTAACACTACCGATTTTATTACGTATCTCTTTTGCGCCGGCCATCGTTACTCTCCGTTAATGGTATGAGGTGGCCCTAAGACCACCTACCAATTACCAGGTCTGGGTTGCCTTGAAATCGTCAACAAGCTTCTTCAGCTCAGCTTCGATTTCTTTGTTGAAAGCACCCGTTGCGTCGATCTGTGTTACTAGATCAGCGTATTGACCACGAGCAAACGACAGTAAAGCAGCTTCAAAGTCTAGAACTTTAGAAAGTTCAACGTCTTGAAGGTATCCACGCTCTGCAGCGAAGATTACTAGAGCTTGGTCAAATACAGACATAGGAGCGTATTGCTTCTGCTTCATCAGTTCTGTAACTTTTTGACCGTGGTCTAGCTGCTTCTTAGTCGCTTCATCAAGATCCGAAGAGAACTGAGCAAATGCTGCAAGTTCACGGTATTGAGCTAGAGCAGTACGGATACCGCCAGATAGCTTCTTGATGATTTTAGTCTGCGCCGAACCACCTACACGAGAAACTGAGATACCTGGGTCAACAGCTGGACGTACGCCCGCGTTGAATAGCTCAGTTTGTAGGAAGATCTGACCATCAGTAATCGAGATTACGTTCGTTGGTACGAATGCAGATACGTCACCAGCTTGCGTTTCGATGATAGGAAGAGCTGTTAAAGAACCAGTCTTGCCTGTCACTTCGCCGTTAGTGAATTTTTCTACGTATGCTTCGCTTACACGAGCTGCACGCTCTAGTAGACGAGAGTGAAGGTAGAAAACATCACCTGGGAACGCTTCACGACCTGGTGGACGCTTAAGTAGTAGCGAGATTTGACGGTAAGCGACAGCTTGCTTAGATAGATCATCATAAACAATCAGTGCATCTTCACCGCGATCACGGAAGTATTCGCCCATCGCACAACCAGCATACGGTGCAAGGTATTGCAGCGCTGCAGATTCAGAAGCCGATGCAACAACAACAACAGTGTTTGCTAGTGCGCCGTGCTCTTCTAGTTTGCGAACTACGTTAGCAATAGTCGACGCTTTTTGGCCGATAGCTACATAGATAGAGAAAATACCAGAATCTTTTTGGTTAATAATCGCATCGATCGCCATTGCTGTTTTACCAGTCTGACGGTCACCGATTACTAGTTCACGTTGACCACGACCGATAGGGATCATTGAGTCAACAGACTTGTAACCAGTTTGAACAGGTTGATCTACCGATTTACGGTCGATTACACCTGGTGCGATAATTTCTACAGGCGAAGTCAATTTAGCTTCGATTGGACCTTTACCATCAATTGGCTCACCTAGTGTGTTTACAACACGACCAAGCATTTCAGGACCTACTGGTACTTCTAGAATACGACCAGTACCTGTAACTTTCATGCCTTCCTGTAGGTCAGCATACGGGCCCATTACAACAGCACCAACCGAATCACGGTTCAAGTTTAGTGCTAGCGCGTAACGGCCACCCGGTAGTTCGATCATTTCACCTTGCATCACGTCCGCTAGGCCGTGGATGCTAAGGATGCCATCGCTTACAGAAACGATAGTACCTTCATTGCGAGCTTCACTAACAACGTCGAAAGATTCAATACGTTGTTTAATTAGATCGCTAATTTCAGTGGAATTAAGTTGCATGCTCCAATCCCCATTAAGACTGCAATGCATCGCTCAGGCGGTCTAAACGACTGCGCGCTGAGTTATCGATGACTAGGTCTCCGGCTCGAATAATAACTCCACTAAGTAGAGTCTCATCTATACTGCAATTCAGCTGAACTTTGCGCGCTAAGCGCTGTTCCAATTTGCTGCTAATCTCTGCACGTTGCTCTTCAGAAAGTTCTACCGCTGAAGTTACTTCAACGTCGATCTCTTTCTCATACTCTTTTTTGAGTATAAAGAACTCTTTACAAACATCAGGAAAAGCCATTAAGCGGCCATTCTCTGCCATCACTTTAATTAAGTTCTGACCGAATTCATCAAATTGTTCGCCACAAATTACAATGAATACTTCAGCTAATTTTTCAGCAGTCATAGAACCGCTTAATAAATTGTGAACATCATCATTTTGTGCCACTTCGGCAGCAAAAGTAAGCATTTGACCCCATTGGTCTAGCTCACCTTTATCTACCGCAAAGTCAAACGCTGCTTTAGCATAGGGGCGTGCGATTGTAGTCAAATCAGACATATACAGCCCCTTGCTTTAAAGTTTTGCAGTAATGTTGTTAAGAAGATCATCGTGTACATCTTTATCGATTGTACGTTCAAGGATTTTCTCAGCACCAGCTATAGCCAGAGTTGCGACTTGTTTGCGCAGGTCATCACGGGCACGTGTACGCTCTGCTTCAATTTCTGCTTCAGCTTGCGCTAAGATCTTCTGGCGTTCTGCCTGAGCCTCTTCGCGTGCTTCATCAATAATTTGAGCTTTACGTTTGTTTGCCTGATCAATAACCTCAGTTGCAGTGCGCTTTGCTTCTTTCATTTGCTCAGAAGCGTTGGCTTGTGCCAGGTTCAAGTCTTTAGCAGCGCGTTCAGCGGCTACCAGACCGTCAGCAATTTTTTTCTGACGTTCTTCAATTGCTTGCATGATTGGTGGCCATACATATTTCATGCAGAACCAAACAAACAGTGAAAAAGCAATTGCTTGACCTAGCAGAGTTGCGTTCATATTCACAACAGCTACCCCTCGTTAAGAATCAACTACAAAAATTTAATTAACTATTTAGAAGTTAATTAGCCTGCTAGTTGACCAACAAATGGGTTAGCAAACGTGAATAGTAGTGCGATTACGATACCGATCATTGGAACAGCATCCAATAGACCAGCGATGATGAACATCTTAACTTGTAGCATTGGAGCCATTTCAGGTTGACGCGCAGCGCCTTCTAGGAATTTACCACCAAGAATAGCAAAACCAATTGCAGTACCTACGGCACAAAGACCAACAATGATAGCAACAGCGATTGCTGAAAAACTTAGTACAGTTTCCATTTACGTTCTCCGATTAACATTAATAGTTAGAATAAAGCTTAAAAATTTTTTAGTGATCACTATCTTCATGAGCCATTGATAAGTAAACGATTGTCAACATCATGAAAACAAACGCTTGAATCAAAATAACCAAGATATGGAAGATAGCCCAAGGTAGTGCACCTACCCATTGTAAGTACCACGGTAGCATTGCCGCGATAAGAATAAACACCACCTCACCCGCAAACATATTACCAAATAAACGCATACCTAGAGATAGTGGCTTCGCTAATAACGAAATTACCTCAAGTACCAAGTTAAATGGAATCATGATTGGGTGATTAAATGGATGCAGTGCCAATTCTTTAGCAAATCCGCCTAGACCTTTCACTTTGATGCTGTAGTAGATCATCAGAGCAAAAACACCTAAAGCCATTGCCATTGTTATATTAACATCAGCTGTAGGAACCACTTTCAAGTAAGGGATACCTAGCCAATGCTCTGCAGGATATGGTAAGAAATCGATAGGCACTAAGTCCATCAAGTTCATAATGATAATCCAGCAGAATATAGTCAGTGCTAGTGGGGCAATCAGAGGGTTGCGGCCATGGAAAGTTTCTTTAACGTTGTCACCAACGAATTCCACTACCATTTCAACAAAACACTGAAGCTTACCAGGTACACCTACTGTTGCTTTCTTAGCGACTGAGCGAAAAACCCAAAGGAATAACATCCCTGTCAACACCGAAAAAAACAGACTGTCTATATGTACGTTCCAGAAACTTGTCTCCTCTACAAGACCAAACTTAGCTAAAGAAAGGTTTTGTAAATGGTGTTCAATGTATCCGGATGCTGTTGGCGCAGCCATAACTCATCCTATTTTTTATTGTTAATGAAAAGCACTGGCGCAAAGATATTAATACCTAGAACCAGTAAATAGGTCAGTTTGAGGGGAATTAATTCCACCTGCATATACATGTAGACGATAGAGAATAGTAGAACTGTGATTAAGATTTTGAGCGCTTCACCTGCATAGAACGACGCCGCAACTAACTTAGTTGCGCGAGCTCCACAAAATAGAAAAGCACACACACAAAAAACTACATTCGCGATGACAAAAATACCGCCACCGATTAATGCAGCAAAACCCCAATCAGGATTAACAGCTAAACCTAACCCTATCGCCACTAATATAACCGCGCTAAGCTCGATCAATAACATTTGCTTTGCAAGCACTCGTCCTGGTCTTGCTAACGCCGCTACCATGTATTCGTTCCTCTTTTAAGCCTACTTTGATACTCGCTTAAAAGCGTGCTGATAAATTGGCGAAAATTATACGTTCAGCCAAATTGATTGCAATAAGAATGCAGCAATCATTTACATTTTTGTATACAAACCGACAACTTTTGTACGAAATCACTTGTTCATTACATAATTGACCTAAATCAATTATCTCACTTAGTACTCTAATTTAGCAATAAGTTGATCTAATTTGTGAGGCTCATCAAGAGTAATTGTCACTTTTGACTTCCCACTAACAGAACGAGTAACTGAAACGTTTGCTTGCAATTTTTCCGTGAGTCTTCGTGAAAGTTCGATAGCTTCAGTGTCTTCTTGCTTCGATTCTGATTCAACGTCTGGCTTTAAGCACTTTTTAACAAGCTGCTCAGTTTGACGCACGGTCATTTTTTTGGTTGCCGCAGTGTTTGCTGCCTCAACCTGGGTATCGCCTTCGAGCGCAAGCAATGCTCTAGCATGCCCCATTTCCAGGTGTTTGTTGGAAACTAAACCTTTTACTTCATTTTCGAGCTGATTTAGACGTAATAAGTTACTAACCGTTGCTCTCGATTTACCGATCACTTCAGCAACTTGTTGATGTGTCAGCTCAAATTCGTTCTGCAAGCGCTCTAACGCTTGTGCTTCTTCTATAGCATTCAAGTCTTCACGCTGAATGTTCTCGATCAACGCCATCGCAATCGCGGCCTTGTCTTCGACTCTCTTAATTAGACATGGCACTTGCTTAAGGCCAGCTTGACGAGCAGCTCTCCAACGACGTTCGCCAGCAATAATCTCAAACTGGTCGTGTGCTAAGGGGCGTACAACGATTGGCTGAATAATACCTTGAGATTGGATTGATGCTGCCAGCTCTTCTAGCGCTTCCGGCGCAATATCCTTACGCGGTTGATATACACCTGGCTTTAAGCAACCAACAGCCAATTCGATAAGCTCACCATCAGCCGACAACGCCTGACTATAAGAAGCAACTTGCTGCTTTTCACGAGCTAATGAGCTAGTTGCAAGCAATGCATCTAGCCCCTTTCCTAAACCACGCTTAGACATTGAGCGAATTCCTTTGGTTGGACCTATACTGGGACTTCTTCACGACGTAACATTTCGCCAGCAAGAGCAAGATATGCCTTAGCTCCTGCAGAATATTTGTCGTAGTACATTGCTGGCTTGCCATGACTCGGCGCTTCTGCCAGACGCACATTTCTAGGGATCACAGTTCGATAGACTTTGCTACCGAAGTGCTTTTTGAGTTGATCAGATACTTCGTTCGATAAGCGGTTACGAGGGTCGTACATAGTACGCAGAAGACCTTCAATCTTCAGATTCTCATTGACCACCGCAGCGAGCTTGCTAATGGTATCCATCAACGCAGTCAAACCTTCCAGAGCAAAGTATTCACATTGCATAGGAACCAATACGGAATCGGCCGCAGCCATCGCATTAATTGTAAGAAGATTTAATGACGGTGGGCAATCGATAAAGATGAAATCATAGTTATTACGAATGGATGCCAACGCGTTCTTTAGGCGAACTTCACGAGCAAACACTTCCATCAATTTGATTTCTGCCGCTGTAACATCACCATTTGCGGCGATAAGGTCATAATTGCCAGATGTACTTCGGCAAACTACCTCATCAAATGGGGTGTCTTCAACTAGCAAATCGTAAGCAGTTGCTTCAACCTGATACTTGTCAACACCGCTCGCCATCGTGGCATTACCTTGAGGATCGAGGTCAACAACCAATATCTTGCGCTTTGTTGCCGCCATTGATGCTGCTAAGTTAATGCAAGTTGTTGTTTTTCCTACGCCACCCTTCTGGTTGGCAATTGCTACGATTTTACCCACTATGGCCTCGCTGATTATCCCTGACGCGATAAAGTAACTAGATGACGCTCTCCATCAAGCTCTGGCACTTGCAAAGCTTTAATGTCTGTCACTGAACACCATTCAGGTAACAGGTCGATTTCGTCTCTAGGATGTTGTCCCTTAAGAGCCAAAAATACACCGGATTGCTCTTTAGGTAAATGATGACACCACTCTACCATGTCTGTCATTGATGCAAATGCGCGACTGAGCACGGCATCAAACTTTTCTTCTGGTTGAAATTCTTCAACGCGACTTTGAATCGGCACCACGTTGTCGATACCCAGCTCATGAATCACTTGCTTGATAAAACGAATACGCTTACCCAAGCTGTCTAGCAAGTAAAACTCGCAGTCAGGATTCATGATTGAGAGCGGAATCCCAGGAAGACCAGGGCCTGTGCCAACGTCAATAAAGCGCTTGCCTTGTAAGTGAGTGCTAACAATGATGCTATCTAAGATATGTTTCACCATCATTTCTTGCGGATCACGAACTGACGTCAGATTGTATGCTTTGTTCCACTTGTTTAGTAACTCAACGTAGCCAACCAATTGGCTGCGTTGCTTTTCAGATACTTCAAGTTCAGTCTGGCCAATCAGGTGATCCAGTTTTTCGCGTAATGCGCTCATTATGCTTCCTCACCTTTTTTCAACAGGCCGTGTTTTTTCAAGTAAACCAACAGAATTGAAATTGCAGCAGGTGTGATACCTGAGATTCGCGATGCAATACCAATTGAGTCTGGTTTAGCGGTAGTTAGTTTAAGAACCACTTCGTTAGAAAGCCCTTTTACCTTACTGTAATCGATGTCAGCCGGCAGTTTGGTGTTTTCATGACGCAGTGATTTTTCAATTTCATCTTGTTGACGTTGGATATAGCCATCGTACTTCACTTGGATCTCAACTTGCTCAGACGCTTGTTGATCTTCCAGTGCAGGACCAAAACGATCCAACGACGTTAGCTGTGAATAAGTCATTTCAGGACGACGAAGAAGATCTTCACCACTCGCTTCACGAGACATTGGTGTTTTCAGGATCTGGTTCAATTGATCAATATCTTCAGATTTTGGATTAATCCATGTTTCTTTAAGACGTTGACGCTCTTTCTCCATGTTTTCCATCTTCTCGTTGAATCGCGTCCAACGAGCATCGTCGACCAAGCCAAGTTCACGTGACTTTTCAGTCAAACGGATATCAGCGTTGTCTTCACGAAGCAACAAGCGGTACTCCGCGCGAGATGTAAACATTCGGTACGGTTCTTTAGTACCCATCGTCGACAAGTCATCGATAAGTACACCCATGTAAGCTTGATCGCGGCGTGGGCTCCAGCCCTCTTTGCCTTGCGTAAACAAACTCGCATTCAAACCGGCCATTAAGCCTTGTGCTGCAGCTTCTTCGTAGCCGGTGGTGCCATTGATTTGCCCCGCAAAGAACAGACCCTTAATAAACTTGGTCTCGTAAGTCAGTTTAAGATCGCGAGGGTCAAAGAAGTCGTACTCAATCGCGTAGCCAGGACGGACGATGTGTGCGTTCTCAAAACCTTTCATTGAGTGAACGATTTTTACCTGAACATCAAACGGCAAACTGGTTGAAATACCATTCGGGTATAACTCGTGCGTCGTTAGGCCTTCAGGCTCAATGAAAATTTGGTGACTGTTTTTATCAGCAAAGCGCATCACTTTATCTTCAATCGACGGACAGTAACGAGGGCCAATACCTTCAATCACACCTGCGTACATCGGGCTGCGATCGAGATTGGCACGAATAACGTCATGCGTATTTTCGTTAGTGTGTGTGATGTAACATGGAATCTGACGCGGCTGCTGAGCTCGGTTACCCATGAATGAGAAAACCGGAGTCGGATTATCGCCGTGTTGAACCTCAAGCTCAGAAAAATCAACGCTGCGTGCATCGATGCGAGGAGGTGTACCCGTTTTCAGGCGATCAACACGAAATGGAAGATCACGAAGACGGTCAGCGAGCGCGATCGATGGTGGATCACCAGCACGTCCACCCGATGAACTTTCCATACCAATATGAATCTTACCGCCTAGGAATGTGCCTACCGTTAAGACCACAGCATTAGCGCGGAATTTGAGGCCCATTTGTGTAACCACACCCACCACTTGATCTTGTTCAACGATCAAGTCATCAACCGACTGTTGGAACAGAGTTAGGTTTGGTGTGTTTTCAAGAACATTACGGACAAAGGCTTTGTAAAGTGCGCGGTCAGCTTGTGCACGAGTTGCACGTACCGCAGGGCCTTTTGATGCGTTTAATGTTCTGAACTGAATACCTGCATGATCAATAGCTTGCGCCATTAATCCACCCATAGCATCGACCTCTTTTACCAAGTGGCCCTTACCGATCCCACCAATGGCTGGGTTACAAGACATCTGTCCCAACGTATCGATATTATGAGTTAGTAATAACGTACTTTGACCAGTACGTGCAGATGCGAGTGCGGCTTCCGTTCCTGCATGGCCACCACCAACAACGATGACGTCAAATTTTTCGTGATAAAGCATGAACCGACCTCAGGTACTCAAACGTTTCTAGATTGATAAAAAGGAGCGATATTCTACCTGTTTTCATAGCTTGAGAAAACGTTTTTGGAATTTTTCGAAAAAGCTGTTTTTAATTAATATAGATAAGATCTTTAGAGAGATCTTTTATTAGATCTATTATTAGGATCGAGGGTGTCTGTGGATAAGTAGAAAATGATCAACAAGATCATGGATCTTTTTTGGATCAAAGGGTGTGATCTAACTTTGATCACAATGAGGATTAGCTGGGATCAAAATGGCTACTTATACACAAGGAGAAATTACCTAGAAAGTTGTTATTTGGATAACTATAGGTTGATCACCGTATATGTATGATCTTATCCACAGAGAAAATTGAAAAAAAGGACATGTATTTCGATTTATTTTCAAAAAAGTTATTCACAATCACGATTTTCAGAGACAAAAAAAGCGGCATAAGCCGCTTTTTAGAAGATTGAGGTGTTAAAACTGGTCACTATGATCGTTAAACCATTCCTCTGCAGCATCTTCTGGGACCGGTGTTTCAAGAACATCGATGGTAAAACAGCCAGAAATAGCTTGAGCACCGAGCTCGTTTAGTTGGCTGTGGACTGATTTACCTGCCAAACAGAAGGTATCGTAGCTCGAATCTCCAAGCGCCACTACAGCAAAGCGAACCCGGCTTAAATCTGGAGATTGCTGGGTCAATGCGTCGATAAACGGCTTAATATTATCTGGAAATTCACCGGCACCATGAGTTGAAGTGACCAACAACCAAAAGCCTTGTTGGGGGATATCATCGTATTCAGGTTGATTATGAAGGGTTATTTCATGACCTTGCTCTTCAAGAAGATCATTAAGGTGATCGCCAACGTACTCTGCACCACCTAAGGTGCTACCTGTAATAATGTGGATCATTAAGCTGTCCTTACTAAAGAAGAAGGCCAGCATGAGCCGGCCTTTTAAGGTTATTTACCAATACAGAATGAAGAGAAGATGCGACCTAAAAGATCGTCTGAACTGAACTCACCCGTGATCTCATTGAGGTGCTGCTGAGTAATTCGAAGCTCTTCCGCTAAAATCTCACCCGCCATGTAGCCTTCAAGCTGCTGTTGGCCGATATCTAGGTGTTCTGATGCTCGTTCTAGGGCATCTAAGTGACGACGACGTGCCATAAAGCCACCTTCATGACCACCAGCAAAGCCCATACAATCCTTTAGATGACTACGCAGAGCGTCGACACCTTGGCCTGTTTTGGCTGATAAGCGAATCAGGGTTGGATCGTTAACATGACAAATGCCTAACTCTTCACTGGTTTGATCCGCTTTATTACGAATTACCGTCATTCCGATGTTGTCTGGTAGACGATCAACGAAATCTGGCCAGATATCTTTCGGGTCGGTTGCGTCTGTTGTTGTGCCATCAACCATAAATAAAACTCGGTCTGCCTGAGCTATTTCTTCCCAAGCACGTTCAATACCTATCTTTTCTACTTCATCAGAGGCCTCACGTAGGCCTGCGGTATCAATAATATGCAGTGGCATGCCATCAATATGGATATGTTCACGCAGTACATCACGCGTAGTGCCGGCAATATCAGTCACAATGGCAGATTCTTTGCCTGACAATGCATTTAATAGGCTCGATTTACCCGCATTTGGGCGACCTGCAATCACGACTTTCATACCTTCACGCATGATGGCACCTTGATTGGCTTCTTGGCGCACAGCTTCGAGATTGTCCATGATAGCCTGTAAGTCAGCACTTACTTTACCGTCAGCAAGGAAATCAATTTCTTCTTCAGGGAAGTCGATAGCCGCTTCAACGTAGATTCTTAGGTAAATCAGGGAATCTACCAGTGTATTAATACGCTTTGAGAATTCACCTTGCAGGGATTGTAGTGCAGATTTCGCCGCTTCTTCTGAGCTTGCGTCAATCAGGTCAGCAATCGCTTCGGCTTGAGTTAAATCCATCTTGTCGTTTAAGAAGGCACGCTCTGAAAACTCACCTGGACGCGCAGCACGCACGCCTGAGATCGCGAGGATTCGTTTGATTAGCATATCCATCACCACCGGACCGCCGTGGCCTTGCAGCTCTAACACGTCTTCGCCAGTAAACGAATGTGGGTTAGGGAAGAAAAGCGCGATACCTTGGTCGAGTTCGATGCCATCGTGAGATTTAAACGGCAGGTACTCAGCGTAGCGAGGCTTAAGTGTTTTTCCTGTTACTTCTAGGGCAACCTGAGTCGCCAATGGGCCGGAAACGCGGATAATACCGACGCCACCACGGCCTGGCGCGGTCGCTTGAGCAACAATCGTATCTGTAGTCATAGGTGTGCCTGCTAGCATGTGAAAGCCAAAGAGGGCATTCACGATTAATCAATTAGCTGAATTGTAATCAGCTAAAAACAAAAAGGCGACCTTTTGGTCGCCTTTCTTTATCTCTTTCTATTATCGAACTTACTTAGAATGTAAGCCTTTCTTTTCCAGTGCGCGGTAGATAAGCGTTTGCTGAATTAGAGTTACGATGTTCGATACTAGCCAGTAAAGAACCAGACCTGAAGGGAAGAACAGGAAGAAGAATGTGAACATAACCGGCATAAAGGTCATGATCTTCTGCTGCATTGGATCCGTTACAGTTGTCGGGCTCATCTTCTGGATTAGGAACATTGAAGCACCCATCAGAAGTGGCAAGATGTAGTATGGGTCTTGTGCTGAAAGGTCAGTAATCCAACCGAAGAACGGTGAGTGACGCAGTTCAACAGACTCCATTAGTGCCCAGTATAGCGAAATGAAGATAGGCATTTGAAGAAGGATAGGTAAACAGCCACCTAGTGGGTTTACTTTCTCTTTCTTGTAAAGCTCCATCATTTCTTGACTCATGCGTTGACGGTCGTCGCCAATACGCTCACGCATTGCAGTCAGCTTAGGCTGAAGCATACGCATTTTCGCCATAGACGTGTACTGAGCTTTCGTTAGTGGGTACATAGCACCACGAACGATGAAAGTTAGACAGATGATTGCCAGACCCCAGTTCACAACGATGCCTTGAATAAATGAAAGCAGAGTATGAAGTGGTTTAGCAATGAACCATAACCAACCGTAGTCAACTACTAGGTCTAGGTTTGGTGCAACAGCAGCCATTTGGTCTTGAAGTTTAGGACCAACCCAAAGCGTTGCTTTGAAGCTTGCTTCGTCGCCAGTAGCGATGGTTTTGTTCGGCATGCGAACACCGATGTCGCCAAGGTTACCAATTACACGAGTGTAAAGGTTGCTGCCTGCTTCGTCGCGTGGAATCCAAGCACTTGCAAAGTAGTGTTGAATCATCGCTGCCCAACCTTGACCGTTTGCTAGGTTAAGAGAAAGGTTGCGATCTTGCATGTCGTCGAAGCTGTATTTTTTGTAACGCGTATCTTCCGTAGAGTAAGCACCACCACGGTAAGTTGGCATTGTTAGGCTACCACCGTCATCCATAACGTTTTGACGTAGGTGAGCGTACATGCCGAATGTTGCGTTATTGCCAGAGTTGTTGACTACATCGTATTCAACGTCAATCGCGTAGCTGTCGCGCTTAAGGACGAATGTTTTTGTGTAATCCAGGCCGTTTGCTTGGTAAGTCATTGGGATGCGTAGTTCATCTTGACCTTCAGCCAACGTGAAGCTGTCTGCTGAAACCGTGTAGCTAGGGCGGTTAGTGCTGCTTAAATCGATACCTTGAGGACCCACTAGACCGCTTTGAGCGATAAATTGGTGACCAGGCTCGTTTTTAAGAAGAACAAAAGTATCTTCAGAATCGAACTCAGCAGAGTAATCGTTTAGGTTTGCTGTAACGACATCACCACCAACCGTATCAATTGACAGAGTCAGAACATCAGTTGTTACTGTGATAGTTTTAGCAGAAGCAACTTGACCAGGAGCCGGGTCTAGATCATCTGCATAAGATGGCGCTGGTAGGGTGCTGCCAGATTGTGCCTGCTCAACCGCTTGTGGAGCTGGGTTCTGAGCTACGTTCCATTGTTGGAACAGTAGGAAAGAAACCAAAGCCAATGCGATTAACAGGATATTACGTTGAGAATCCATCGTTATTTATCTCTGTCTTGTTTTTGGACTGGTGGAACGGGGTCAAAGCCCCCTTCGTTCAAAGGATGGCATTTTAATAGACGTTTGCCTGATAACCAACACCCTTTTACAAAACCGTGAGCTTTCAACGCTTCTATCGCATATAAAGAGCAGGTTGGAGTAAATCGGCAGCGTGGGCCGATGAGTGGACTAATAAACCATCTATAAAAATAGATGGGTATTAGCGCTATCCACGCGAAGGGCGAGACAGGCGAAGCCATAATTTGTCGAGTAGCTTGAACATTTCTTCATTGCTTAAATCTTGCGCGCTCTTCTTAGCGATTACAACATAATCTTTGTTAGGAAGTTTGTGTTGAGTGTTACGAAAGCTTTCACGAGTAAGACGCTTGAATCGATTACGACCCACGGCGGTTTTAATCTGCTTTTTCGGAACGGCTAATCCAAGGCGAGGATTTGAAAGAGAGTTATTTCGGGCAATGATGGTGAAATGAGGGGAGCCTGCTCGATGAGCTTGCTTGAAGACATTCTGATAATGTTCGGGAGTTAACAAGCGTAACTCCCGACCGAAGGCTAGCTTATTCAAAATAATCAAAGATTACTTAGAAAGACGCTTACGGCCTTTTGCACGACGTGCATTGATTGTTGCGCGACCGTTCTTAGTAGCCATGCGAGCACGGAAACCGTGTGTACGCTTACGCTTTAGAACTGTAGGTTGAAAAGTGCGTTTCATTGTAATTACCTTACTGATCAGTAGTTTTAGGTTTTTGTTAAACCCGGCGTGGGCATTTTTTCTCTTCTTTATATAAGAAAGGAAAACCGACGCCTCTCAACAAAGAGGCGGAATTGTAATCACTGTCACAAAAAGTGTCAATGATTGGGTTAACTAAAATTCCGGTCGGGGGATTATACGTAGAATAACTAAAATCACAAGGATCCTTCGTCGATCCCGACCTTATTTAAGAATTTCTTTAATTTAGGATCCTGTGGATTACCAAAAATATCCTGTGGAGATCCCTGTTCGACAATGTGGCCATCAGCCATGAAGATCACTCGGTCTGCGACCTCTCTAGCGAACTGCATTTCGTGAGTAACCACCAGCATGGTTTGATGCTGATTTGCTAGTTTTTTCATTAGGTTAAGCACTTCGCCAACCCATTCAGGATCAAGCGCTGAAGTCGGCTCATCAAACAGTAAAAGCTCTGGTTGTAGAGCCATTGCACGGCCAATACCAACCCGTTGCTGCTGGCCACCAGAGAGCGCGGCTGGGTAGCTATCAGCTTTCTCTCCTAAGCCAATGTCGTCGAGTATTTGTTGTGCTTTTTCATGGGCTTGCTTCTTTTTCCAACCACGAACGGTAATCAAACCTTCAGCTATATTCTGTCTCGCGGTTTGGTGAGCAAATAGTGCATAGTTTTGGAATACAAAACCAGTCTTACGACGCAGTGCAAGCACCTCTGCTTTGGTGTGTTTCTGAGCATCAACCTTAATATCATCAATCGAAATAATGCCTTGATCGGCTTGCTCTAGAAAATTCACACAACGCAGCAGGGTAGACTTACCCGTACCACTTGAACCTATGATGACAATTATCTCACCTTGTTTGATTTCTAGGTCGATCCCTTTCAAAACTTCGGTGTCACCAAACTGCTTGTGGATATTTTGTAATTTGATCATCGTACATACGCCTTATTCAGTTTCACTTCGGCCCAAATTTGAATACGAGTGAGGATAACCACTACACCCCAGTAAATCAGCGCGACTGCTAAGAAAGCCTCGAAGAAGCGGAAACTTGAAGAAGCTTCCATCTGAGCTTTAGCCATGATTTCGGCGACACCTAAGGTGAATGCAAGTGAAGTCGACTTGATCATGTCGATGAAATAGTTCATTAAAGAAGGCAGTGCTACGCGGGTTGCTTGCGGCAAGATCACTCGGCGCATCGCTTGACTGGTTGTCATACCGACTGAGAGGCTGGCTTCCATCTGGCTACGATCAATACCGATAATCGCGGCACGAATACTTTCTGCCATATACGCGGCAAAGTGCAGGGTTAAGCCAATTACAGCGGCGCTGAAAGCATCCAACCCAACCATCCAAGGGAATACTTGTGGTAAGCCGTAATAAAGGAGGAAAAGCTGTACCAACAGAGGTGTGCCTCGAAAGAAGCTAATGTACAGCTGGCTCAGTTGGTCGAGTACTGGGATTTTGAATACACGAATATTCGCCAGTATCAGAGACAGGATCAGAGCAAAGAACAAGCCCCAAGTCGCCATCTCCATCGTGGTGCCTAAATACTTCAGTAGTATTGGCAACAGCTCTAGCATGTAATTAAAGTCAAATCCCATAATCTATCTCGTATTAATATTGGAAGTGTTGTTCTATTTGGAAATACTGTTCTATCAGGCTTTTAATCAGTGCACAAAAGCAAAAAGCCCACCGCCGTGTAAAGCAGTGGGCCTCGAATGGAGATAGTGAGTGATTACTTCTGAGTAATGTCCGCACCAAACCATTTCTGAGAGATACTTTCTAGCGTACCATCTGCGCGCATTGCTGCTAATGCTTGGTTTACTTCTGCTTGCAGTTTTTTACCGTTGTCGTTGTCCACGAAAGGCCAAGCGTTTTCAATGGTTTCGAATGGCTGACCTGCTAGCTGTAATGGTAGACCCGTCTTCTTGATAAGCTCTAGTGCTGATAGGCGATCCATTACGAATGCATCGGCACGACCAAGAGCGACATCATGCTCAATACCTGTATCGTAGGTTTTAACATTGATCTTGCCATCTTTATCGTAGCTGCGAAGCAGTTGTTCAAAGTTTGAACCTAGGTTTACCGCAACCGTCTTGCCATCAAGGTCTTCGATACCCTTAATGCTGTCATTACCTTTACGAACGGTAATTTGTGCACCGTCTACTACGTATGGGTCTGCGAATAGGTATTTCGCTTTACGTGCATCCGTCATTGTAATTTGGTTTGAAATGGTATCGATACGACCCGTTTCAAGAAGACCAAACAGACCAGAGAAGTTTGCCGTTACGTATTCAACCTTGTAATCGTTACGCTTACCGATCTCATCCCATAAATCCACTTCAAAACCTTGTAGTTGGTCTTGTTTAACGAACGTAAACGGGAAGTAGCGACCAGACATGCCGACTTTAACTTCAGTCGCGGCTTGAACAGTAGCAGCAGAGAGTGCGATAGCCGCAATTGCAGCCTTAATCCAGTTATTCATTTGGTAACTCCTTATATTTATAGGGTTGGATGTTACTGGGAAAATGCTCAATAGAATAAATAACCAGATGTTATTAACCATAACCAGATCGCATTCTCGATTTGGGGATAACTAGCAAGGATCCGGGCATAAGTGGATCATTGTGTGAGTAAATTTGGGGCAAGATGTGTGGATCCACCGATTATTTACAAATTTATTGTGAATAACTTGGATCTTATTCACTGGATCTGTGATCAATTGCTGGTGATCTGACTTATCAACAGGTAAAATTAACGGTCATTTCATATAACTTAAATAGAGTGGGGCACCGTGTCATCTTCGCTTTGGTTGCAATGCTTGCAACAGCTTCAAGAAGAGTTACCAGCTACAGAGTTCAGTATGTGGGTACGTCCGTTACAAGCGGAGCTCAATGGTAATACTCTAACTCTATTTGCACCAAACCGATTTGTACTCGATTGGGTGCGCGATAAGTACCTAAATAGCATTAACCGTTTGCTACAAGAATATTGTGGTAATGATATCCCGCATCTTCATTTTGAAATTGGGAACAAACGAGTTACGGCTCCAAAATCTGAGACTATCGCCCCAGCTCGTACCCGCACAGCCGCTGATGTGGCCGCTGAATCGTCAGCACCTGCGCAGTTACAAGCTCGTAAGCCTGTTCACAATATCTGGCGTGATGAAGAGCCTGTAGCGGTTGATCTTAACCACCGTTCAAACGTAAACCCAAAACATAAGTTCAATAACTTTGTTGAGGGTAAATCAAACCAATTGGGTTTAGCGGCGGCACGTCAGGTTTCTGATAATCCAGGAACAGCCTATAACCCGTTGTTTTTATACGGTGGCACCGGTTTAGGTAAGACACACTTGTTGCATGCGGTGGGTAATGCCATTGTTGATAATAAGCCGAATGCGAAAGTGGTTTACATGCATTCTGAGCGTTTTGTTCAGGATATGGTGAAGGCGTTACAAAATAACGCGATTGAAGAATTTAAGCGCTACTACCGTAGTGTTGATGCTTTGCTTATCGATGATATCCAATTTTTCGCAAATAAAGAGCGCTCTCAAGAAGAGTTCTTCCATACCTTTAATGCGCTGCTTGAAGGCAACCAACAGATCATCCTAACCTCTGACCGTTATCCAAAAGAGATCAACGGGGTAGAGGATCGTCTTAAATCTCGCTTCGGCTGGGGTTTGACGGTAGCGATTGAGCCTCCTGAGCTTGAGACTCGTGTTGCGATCTTAATGAAGAAAGCCGAAGACCACCAAATTCACCTTGCGGATGAAGTGGCATTCTTTATTGCTAAGCGTTTACGCTCTAACGTTCGTGAGCTAGAAGGCGCATTGAACCGTGTTATTGCGAATGCAAACTTCACTGGCCGTCCGATCACGATCGATTTCGTGCGTGAAGCACTGCGTGACTTACTTGCCTTGCAAGAAAAACTGGTCACTATTGATAATATTCAAAAGACAGTCGCTGAATACTACAAAATCAAAGTTGCTGATCTATTATCTAAACGTCGTTCTCGTTCTGTTGCTCGTCCACGCCAACTGGCGATGGCACTGGCTAAAGAATTAACTAACCACAGCTTGCCTGAGATTGGCGATGCATTCGGTGGCCGTGACCACACGACCGTACTGCATGCTTGTCGTAAGATTGCTCAGTTGCGTGAAGAGAGCCACGACATTAAAGAAGATTATTCGAACTTGATTCGTACCCTTTCTTCTTAATACACAGTATTCTTAACCTTAATAAGCAGAATCTTGGCCACGTACTATTACGCAGTGCCATTTAGACCGTAAGAGCAAGATATGAAATTTACCATTGAACGTAGTCACCTGATTAAGCCATTACAACAAGTATCTGGCGCACTCGGTGGCAGGCCAACGCTTCCAATTCTAGGAAATCTACTGATTAAAGTAGAAGATAACGTGTTGTCGATGACAGCAACGGATCTAGAAGTTGAACTGATCAGCCGTGTAACGCTTGAAGGTGATTTCGAAGCGGGCAGCATTACTGTACCTTCACGTAAATTCCTAGATATCTGTCGTGGCTTGCCAGACAGCTCAGTGATCACTGTGGTATTGGATGGCGACCGTATTCAGGTTCGTTCTGGTCGTAGCCGCTTCTCATTAGCAACATTACCTGCGGCAGATTTTCCAAACATTGAAGACTGGAGCAGTGAAGTTGAAGTGTCAGTGACACAAGCTGAGCTACGCGGTCTTATCGAGAAAACCCAATTCTCAATGGCGAACCAAGATGTTCGTTATTACCTCAACGGTATGTTGTTTGAGATTGAAGGTTCAATCCTACGAAGTGTCGCAACTGATGGTCACCGTATGGCGGTATCTCAAGCACAATTGGGTGCCGATTTTGCTCAGAAGCAGATCATTGTTCCTCGTAAAGGTGTGCAAGAGTTAGTGAAGCTACTGGATGCACCAGAGCAACCGGTAACGCTGCAGATTGGTAACTCTAATGTGCGTGCTGAAGTGAACAACTATGTCTTCACTTCTAAGCTGGTTGATGGTCGTTTCCCTGATTATCGCCGCGTAATGCCGCAAAATACTACCAAGACACTTGAAGCTGGTTGTGATGAATTACGTTCAGCATTTTCTCGTGCTGCGATTCTGTCGAATGAAAAATTCCGTGGTGTTCGCGTTAATCTTGTAGATAGCGAGATGCGTATTACCGCGAACAACCCAGAGCAAGAAGAAGCGGAAGAAGTGCTAGACGTAACCTTTGATGGTGATGCACTAGAGATTGGTTTCAACGTAAGCTACGTGTTGGATGTTCTGAACACACTACGTTGTGAGCAAGTTCGCATCTCAATGTCAGACGCCAATGCGAGTGCTCTTATCGAGAACGCACAAGACGACAGCGCGATGTACGTTGTTATGCCTATTCGCTTATAAGCGTTGTTTGTGATGTTTACTGATCAACAACGTTTACCTATCGAGTCGTGATTGAAGATTAATATGAAGACGTTATGCCTTTATCGCGCTTAATCGTTAAGCAGTTTAGAAATATAGAAGCCTGTGACATTCAACCGTCATCAGGCTTTAACTTTCTTATAGGGGCTAACGGGAGCGGAAAAACCAGTGTCCTTGAAGCGGTATATCTGCTCGGACATGGTCGCTCATTTAAGAGTTCACTCACCGGCCGTATCATACAAAACGAGTGCAGTGAGCTGTTTGTACATGGCCGTTTTATGACCTCGGATCAATTTGAGCTGCCAATTGGCATTAATAAGCAGCGCGATGGCACAACAGAGGTTAAAATAAGCGGTCAAACTGGGCAAAAATTGGCTCAGTTAGCTCAGGTTTTACCTTTGCAGTTGATTCACCCGGAAGGGTTTGATTTACTAACCGATGGACCTAAGCATCGCCGCGCATTTATTGATTGGGGAGTCTTCCACAGTGAGTCCGGCTTTTATGATGCATGGGGCAGGGTAAAGCGCCTCAATAAGCAGCGAAACGCCTTATTGAAAACGGCAACAAACTATCGAGAACTGAGCTATTGGGACCAAGAGTTGGCCCGTTTAGCGGAAAGTATCAGCCAGTGGCGTGCCACTTACGTTGAACAGCTTAAAGAAGTCGCCGAAGAAATCTGTGCGACCTTCCTTCCTGAGTTTGAGATAAAGATTAACTATTATCGTGGTTGGGACAAAGACACCCCATATGCCGATATTTTAGAAAAGAATTTTGAAAGGGATCAGCAGCTTGGTTACACCTTTAGTGGGCCAAACAAAGCGGATCTGAAGATAAAAGTGAACGGCACTCCAGTGGAAGATGTCTTGTCACGAGGTCAATTGAAGTTGATGGTGTGCGCGCTGCGAGTAGCACAAGGGCAACACCTCACTCAAATGACAGGTAAGCAGTGCATCTATTTGATAGATGACTTTGCTTCCGAATTAGATAGCCAACGCCGAGCACGTCTTGCTGAGTGTTTAAAGGCGACCCAGGCTCAAGTTTTTGTAAGCTCTATTACCGCTGATCAGATTGCAGATATGCATGACGAAAATAGCAGGATGTTTCATGTGGAACATGGCAAAATAGAGCAAGGATAATTAGTCAGAGAGTAACTATGTCAGATAATTACGATTCATCGAGTATTAAAGTACTGAAGGGTCTGGATGCGGTACGTAAGCGTCCTGGAATGTACATTGGCGACACGGATGATGGTACCGGTCTGCACCACATGGTTTTTGAGGTGGTAGATAACTCTATTGATGAAGCGCTAGCTGGTCACTGTAATGACATCATTGTAACTATCCATGAAGATAGCTCAGTGTCTGTAAGCGATGACGGCCGTGGTATTCCAACAGAATTGCACCCAGAAGAAAAAGTATCAGCAGCAGAAGTAATCATGACGGTTCTTCACGCTGGTGGTAAGTTCGATGATAACTCGTACAAGGTATCTGGTGGTCTGCACGGTGTTGGTGTTTCAGTAGTTAACGCACTTTCTAAGCAAGTTACTCTTACTATCCACCGCGGTGGCAAAATCCACACTCAAACTTACAGTCACGGTGAGCCTCAAGCGCCACTAGCGGTTATCGGTGATACGGATAAAACCGGTACAGAGATTCGTTTCTGGCCGAGTGAAGAAACCTTCACTAACATCGAGTTCCATTACGACATTTTAGCTAAGCGTCTACGTGAGCTATCATTCTTGAACTCAGGTGTATCAATTAAGCTAATTGATAAGCGTGAAGAAGACAAAATGGATCACTTCGAATACGAAGGCGGTATCCAAGCGTTTGTTGAACACCTTAATACCAATAAAACACCAATCATCCAAAAGATTTTCCACTTTGATTCAGAGCGTGATGACGGCATTACCGTTGAAGTTGCAATGCAGTGGAACGATGGTTACCAAGAAAACATCTACTGTTTCACTAACAACATCCCTCAACGCGATGGTGGTGCTCACTTAGCGGGTTTCCGTGCTGCACTAACGCGTACTCTGAACAGCTTCATGGATAAAGAAGGCTTCTCGAAGAAAGCGAAGACTTCAACATCAGGTGATGATGCTCGTGAAGGTTTGACGGCGATTGTTTCGGTGAAAGTGCCAGATCCTAAGTTCTCAAGCCAAACGAAAGACAAGCTGGTTTCTTCAGAAGTGAAGTCTGCCGTTGAGTCTACGATGGGTGAGAAGCTATCTGAGTTCCTAATTGAGAACCCAGGTGAAGCGAAAATCGTTTGTTCTAAAATTATCGATGCAGCGCGTGCTCGTGATGCAGCGCGTAAAGCTCGTGAGATGACTCGTCGTAAAGGCGCATTAGATTTAGCCGGTCTTCCAGGTAAACTAGCTGACTGTCAGGAAAAAGATCCTGCTCAGTCTGAACTATACATTGTGGAAGGAGACTCTGCTGGCGGATCAGCCAAGCAGGGGCGTAACCGTAAGAACCAAGCAATCCTACCGCTTAAAGGTAAAATCCTTAACGTAGAGAAAGCGCGTTTCGATAAAATGCTGTCTTCTCAAGAAGTCGCAACGCTAATCACAGCCCTTGGTTGTGGTATTGGCCGTGATGAATACAACCCAGATAAACTGCGTTACCACAACATCATCATCATGACCGATGCCGATGTCGATGGTTCTCACATCCGTACACTGCTACTGACGTTCTTCTACCGTCAAATGCCTGAGCTGATTGAACGTGGTTACATCTACATTGCTCAACCGCCACTTTACAAAGTGAAGAAGGGTAAGCAAGAGCAGTACATCAAAGATGAAGATGCGATGAACCAGTATCAAGTATCTTTGGCTTTAGACAATGCAGAACTGCACGTAAACCCTGAAGCACCTGCGTTTGCCGGTGAAGGCTTAGAGAAGCTTGTTCAGCAATACAATGCAGGCATCAAGCTCGTTGATCGTATGAGCCGCCGCTACCCACGCGCATTGGTTCACGAACTGATTTACGTTCCTCGCCTAACCGCTGAGCAGTGTCATGATGATGCGGTGGTTGAAGCTTGGGGTAAGCAGCTAGTAGAGCAGCTAAACGGTAAAGAAGCGGGTGCAAGCCAATACAGCCTTGAAGTTGAAAAGCACGAAGAGCTAGATTTAAGCGTTCCTAAGATTGTGGTTCGTACTCATGGTGTAACTCATGAGCACGTGCTGAGCATTGATCTGATTAACTCGAAAGAGTTTGGCAAGCTAGCGGATCTTTCTGAAGCACTTGATGGCCTGATTGAAGAAGGTGCTTACATTAAGCGTGGCGAGCGTACTCAAGAAGTGTCTAGTTTCGTTGAAGCTCTGAACTGGTTAGTGAAAGAGTCTCGTCGTGGTCTAAGCCTACAACGATACAAAGGTCTAGGTGAGATGAACCCTGATCAACTTTGGGAAACGACAATGGATCCTGAAACTCGTCGTATGATGCAAGTAACGATTGAAGATGCTGTTGGTGCTGATCTGTTGTTTACAACATTGATGGGCGACCAAGTAGAACCGCGTCGTAACTTCATCGAAGAAAACGCACTTAAAGTAGCAAATCTAGACGTTTAGTATCTTTGATACTTCGCTCTTTCGCTTAATTTCTGTGTCAGAGGTGCTCACATACATTCGTATGCTCCGCGCCTCTTCTTTGAACTAAAACGAAATAGCTTCGTCTCAAAAAACTAAATTTGTTGTTAAAAAGACTGCCAAAAATGGCGGTCTTTTTTGTTTTTAAGTGATTGAAAAATATTGGATTGGAAAAATAATTGAAAATAAGCGCTTGAAACTGATTTGCTCAATCCACATATCTAGTTGTGAAGAGAATGACTGTCTTGCTCTACAAGAGAAGAAACAGAACCTTCATAATCGTTGCTAGAGTATCGCTCAATAGAGGATAACTTTGGCAGCACACAATTTAAAAATTGATTTATTGTCATGTCCCAGAGTTGTCATCAAACGAGGTGAAACCCGTGGAATGCGAACTGAATCCCTTAGCTGTTTACTGAATCATTCACAGGTTCGATCTCAGTAAAAATTACAGCTAAGACTATTGCTTACTAAAAGGATAGCATTATGAGAACTGTAGATTTCACTCCACTTTACCGCAACGCAATCGGCTTCGATCGTCTATTCAACATGATGGAAGCGAACACATCGAAGAACTCTTCTGGCGGTTACCCTCCATACAACATCGAGCAAAAAGACGAGAACAACTACCGTATTACTATGGCCGTTGCTGGTTTTGCTGATGACCAATTAGATCTTACTCAGAAAGAGAACATGCTAATTGTTAAAGGTGAGCGTAAAGCAGAAGCAGAGAAAACCTTCGTATACCAAGGTATCGCAGAGCGTGATTTCGAGCGTAAATTCCAACTGGCAGACTACGTAAAAGTGGTAGGGGCAAGCATGGAAAATGGTCTTCTTCACATCGACCTAGAACGCGAAATTCCAGAAGCGATGCAACCACGTAAGATTGCTATCAACGGTAATAGCCTACTAGAAGGCTAATACCCGTCATACTTGAAGCTACAGCGTTGTTGACGTCGTAAATTCCCCCTAATTACATAGGTTCCCTATGCTCATAGGGCTGAATTTTCTAGTCGCCTAGCTGAACCCCCAATTATTTAGGGTATTCAAGTGACAAACATTATCGGGAAGTAGAAGTGAAAGAGCACCAGTACCTTGAAGAAGGTCGGTGCTCTTTTTGTATTTGGGTTACAGTAAGCTAAAAGCTCAGATTACTGTTCTGAGTAAGCCTTTTTCACTTCTTCAGCAATGATTGAAATGCCTTTTTGCATCGCCTCATCATCTTGTACGTAGTTCATGCGTAAGCACTGGTGAGCATGATCCCACTCGTCTTCTTGGCCGATAAAGAAGTATTCACCCGGAACAATCAATACGCCACGAGCTTTGAGGCGGTCGTACAGCTCCATGGTGGTAATCGGCAGTTCATCAAACCATAGCCATAAGAAAATCGCGCCTTCAGGCTTGTGGATACGGAAGCGAGGGTCGTCGATCGCTTCTTGTAAAAGCTCAACCGCACGTAGAGATTTGTCTTTATAGAAAGGTTTGATTACTTCACTGCTCAATCGCAATAAATCGCCTTTTTCAATCATATGATTGGCAATTGCCGGCCCAACACTGCTCGGCGCTAAGCTGATAATGCCATTCATGTTAGTCAGAGCTTGGGTTACTTCTTCGCTCGCAATCACGATACCGCAACGTACACCCGGCAAACCAAGCTTAGATAAGCTCATGCACAGAATGGTGTTTTCATTCCAGAACGGTTCCACATCTTCAAAGATGATGTTTGGAAACGGCAGGCCGTAAGCATTATCGATCAGTAGCGGGATGTTGTTTTCACGCGCTAGTTTATCCAGTTTACGCACTTCTTCGTCGGTCAGTACGTTACCGGTTGGGTTGGTTGGGCGAGAGGCACAGATAGCCGCGACCGAGTCATCAACTTTTAGCTGTTCAAAATCGACGTGGTATTTGAACTGTCTGTTTTCAAGTAGTTCGATCTCTGGGTGGTAAGAGATAAAAATATCGTCATCAATGCCCGCATCGCCGTAGCCGATGTATTCCGGTGCGATCGGCAGTAGGATTTTCTTGTGTGAACCGTCTGGCTGTTGACCCGCTAACAGGTTGAATAGGTAAAAGAAGCCACTCTGACTGCCATTAGTCAGGCTGATGTTCTTCTCGCTGATGTCCCAACCATAGGTCTCTTTCAGCATCGCCGCTAACGACTTAATGAAGCTGTCTTTGCCCTGCGGACCATCGTAGTTGGCGAGGGCGGCGATGAGTTCTCCACTGGCGAGCATGTCGGCACTGGCTTGGTTAAAGTAATCGAGCATGGCTGGGATAGCGGCTGGGTTACCACCACCGAGCATGATTGCACCAGGAGTGCGCAGGCCATCATTTAAATCATCCATTAAACGAGTGATTCCAGAGTATCGATTAAACTTTTCACCAAACTTTGAGAATTGCATTGCTTCGTATACCTAATTCATTGTGATTATTATTCGTAGATTATGATCAATCTTATGAACCCGAGCGTGGCGGGTTACAGTGGGTAATCTTTGAACATACCGCAATGTTTTTGCGGCGCAAAGCACGAATTGCCCTCACACGGAAAAAACTTCTCTTCTCACCACTCCCGTTTAATCACTTTTTTCACTTTAAACTGAACTCAAACTGAATAGAACGACGGCAAATGTCAGAGCAATGTGAGGAAGGTCACTCTTGGATTGCTCAAAAATAGCGCACTGAATATTATTTCCTCCGAAGAAAAAACAACCTATCTATCTTTTGGAGAAACGAATGTTAACTAATTTATTTGTTAGAACTCAGCTATTTATTCAATCTTTTAATAATGATCAACGTGGTGTTACAGCGATTGAATACGCAATCCTAGGTGTGTGTATGTCAGCAATCGTATTGGCTGTATTTAACGACTCTCTTCGTGAAGCTTTAGAAGGTGCCATCACAACCATCACTAATAATATTGAAGCCGCTAATTCGTCGCCAAGTGTAGGTTAATTAATGCCTCATAAACTGTGGTGGTTAATTCCCTTAGCCACCATGGCTGCAATCGTCAGTTATCAAGATATCCGATACCGAATAATACCTAATGGAGTGGTGGTAGCTGTTGCTCTCTTGGGTGTTTTTTATATCTGTCAAACCGAAAAGTTTGAGCAGTTTTATAATTTTTTCATAGTGTTAGCCGTCGGCGCAGTTTTATTTTATTTCAATGTTATAGCTGCTGGAGACAGTAAATTATTGGCTGTGTTCAGTTTAATGGTATCGCCCAATATGATGTTGTTGGCGGTTAATGTGATTTTATTTGCAGGTGGAACCCTAGCGATTACTCAGTGGGTATTAGGAAAAACAACTGGTAATTCTGAGTGGATAAATAGAGGCGTTCCTTATGGGGTACCTATTTGTCTAGGAAGCCTACTAGGTATAGCTGCATCGTTATAGGTGAATCATGAACTCCAAAATCATTCTTGGCTTAGCGTTTCTCGCTATATCTATAGGCCTCTATGGTGTGGTGAATGTACCGATGGATACTTTCCCCGTTCAGCCTGAAGAACCCATTATAGAAGTGACTTTTAAGGTATGGAAATTAACTCACCCGGCAGTGAAAGGTCAGCAGCTGAAGCGTAGCGACTTCGTTATAGAGTACTTGCCTGAAGCTCGTGCAGCGCTATTGGGAATCGATCGAAACATTGAGTTAGATTGGAATGCTCCTCAATTCGCAGTGCATGACATTGCCGCATATGAGCTGGTGGACTTGAATATGTTGACATCTCCCGGAGACAGTCAGTACTTACAGGCGGTGATCCGCCCTGGATTTGTGCCTTATAACGTTACGGTACCGGGAAGAGATGTACTAGGTGGCACCATCGCAGTCGGAGATTTAGTCGATATATCTGTTCTTTCAACGCCGGATCAGAACTTATCAAGTGAGGATACGGTGTCAGATATTCAACATCTCACTATGGTGCCATTACTGGCCCAAATACCGGTTTTGGACATGGTGACGTCAGAAAAAGCAGTGAGCACGTTAACGTTGGAAAAAGAGACTCAGGTGACATTGATCTTACAAGTGACGAATCAACAACTGGCACAACTCACGGTGGCACAGCGGATTGCAGAAGTGGCCGTGCACAAGTCATTGGGTAAGGAATTTTCTGATGATCTAGAAGCTGATTCTTCAGACATCATTCCAAGCAGTGGCGGCACTGGTGGAATTCGTGAATACCGTTTTGAGTAGGGCGTTAACCATGAAAACAACAATGTTGACTTTAGTATTGGTTCTGCTGCTTCCATTCGAGGTTTTGGCTCAAGGCTCGACTAATTTAGCTCAGGGAGAAGCTAAAACCTTTTCGATTCGAGGGGAAATCGCTTCTGTATTTATCTCAGGGAAGAATATTGCAGATTACCAAGTGATTGATAGTAATAAGGTCGTGGTGTTTGGGAAGAATATAGGATCTGCCTCGTTTATCGCATTTGATGCGAAAGGACGTGAATTATTTAACCGCTTATTGTTGGTGAATAAAAGTTATCGCGAAATAGAGCAACAAATTGATGTGTTATTTCCCGATGCGGAAGTGTTTGTAGCAGGCATCGGTGAGAACGTTGTTCTGAGTGGTGTCGTCGCTAATGAACAGGAAAAGGATAACATTCACCAGTTGGTGGGTGAGCTTTTGGGGAAAACAGCGAACTCAACCTCTTTTCAAATGAGTGATGAAGAGAGTGACGACATTGATGTGGGTTTTATGACTCAACTTAATTACGCAGGCGTCGTGAATAATATCGAAATATCAGCGACTAAGCAGGTGAACGTTAAGTTGACCATTGCAGAGGTATCGCACTCTTTTATGCAAGACTTCGGCATCAAGATGGGCAGTAATGGTACGCCCGGCATATTTGTGGATCAACTTACTCATTTTAGTGCTAGCGATATTGTCTCTGTTATTTCAGCTTTAGGTACCGATAGCGTTGGTCAAGTTCTAGCTGAACCTAATTTGTCGGTGATTTCAGGTGAGAAAGCGAGTTTCTTAGTGGGTGGAGAACTGCCCGTTGTGACGGTTATAGATGGTGCAACCAACGTTGAATATAAGGAATTCGGTGTGCGACTGGAATTACTGGCTAAGGTGCTTCGAGATGACAAAATTAAGCTCGCACTGACACCAGAGGTTAGCTCCCTAGATGGTAGTTACAGCAGTGACAACTTTGATTTACCAGCATTAAGAACACGACGCGCCCAGACAACCGTGGAACTGGGGGATGGACAAAGCTTCGTTCTTGGTGGGTTGCTTAACAGTGAAGAGAAAGAGTCACTGACTCGAATTCCCTACATTGGTGATATACCTATTATCGGTGCTTTGTTTCGCCATACAGGAACCGAACGTAGTAAAACTGAGTTAGTCATTGTAGCGACCGTTAATTTAGTTCAACCAGTCAAAGCGGAGCAGATCCAATTACCTACGATGAAAAAGACTAGCACGCTCAAGCGCTTTTTTGGACTAGGTAGTGGCTATGAACAATCACAACAAAAGTGGGCTGATGAAGTTTTGTCTGCTGGAGGGTTTAGCCAATGAAATCATTGATGGTTACTTTGTTTACCGCCGTCATTATTACAGGGTGTGTTGACCGTATATCGGAGCCTCGCGGAACGGAAGTTGAAGTTTTTCCTGTGACTTATCAGCTTAAACTTCGCTCTGACCAACCCCAGTTGGTGACCAGAAAAGTGAGTGAGTTTATCTTGGGTTACCCTAAAAATGTAAAGGTGGCGCAATGGAAAATACGCACCAAAGGGAGCGGGAATCAGGCGCTTTATAAAGAGGTTGTGAGCCAGTTAATCCAAGCTGGTGTGATGTCGAGTCAGATTGAATACAGTCAAATAGGTTATAGCTCAAATGAGCATAACTCAAACGCATCAGATCCGTTACCACTAGAGAGTCGCTTTGACTTAAGTCTTTCAGTCACAACATATAAGACCAAACTAGAAATTTGCCGCCAGGAACGGGTCGGCGAGTATGGGAATGGAAGCTTAGGGTGCAATGTGGACACGAGCCGTTGGCAGTCAATGGTCAACCCGCACAAAGCAATCTAATTACTAACTGTTAGAGAATTTCAGATGTTTGATTTAGTGAATAAACTAAACAGTGCGGAACCGAAAAAATCGGAGAAACAGAATCGTTGTGCGATGCTTTTCCAAACCGAGATATGCCGCGACTTCATCCAAAAATCGTTCAGATTTGAAGGGTTGATTGAGCCTAGATCGTTCGCCAGCCAAGACACAAATGTGACTAGATTAGAGCAATACCCAGATGTTGAAGTGGTATTTGTTGAATTAAATCAAAGCCAAGATATTGTCGCTGATGCTCAGTTATTGACTCATACCTTACCTCCTCATGTGTCAGTGATCATTATTGGCAGTGAAGATACCATATCCATCATTCGAGCCTTAAGACAGTTGGGTTTCTATTACTTGTTTTGGCCAGCGGGTGAAGCGGAAACGATCGATTTTTATCACAACGTTTCCCGTAACCACGCAGCACAACAAGGCGTGAGTACAAATCGTAAAGCCAAGCAAATAGCAGTCATGGGCGTGAAAGGTGGGGTCGGTACTTCACTTGTAGCGTGTGAGATATCTCGCCGTTTGGCCAAGCATCAAAATGCGAGTACTTTGCTAGTCGACTATACCTACACTGGCAGCAATATTGACGTGATGTTAGGGCTTAAGACGTTTACTAAGCGCAGTGTTCAAAAAGGCACCCTTACTACAGGAGTGGATAATGATATCGCGACAAGCTTAGTACAAAATATTGAAAAAAATTTGTCACTTCTTGCGGTGGAATCAGATGAGTTTGGCCGTGATGAGTTATTCCAGTACACCCAGTCTTTAAAGAAGCAGATGATTTCAAGTCATGCTTTTGTCGTGGAAGACTATTCTCACACTGCGACAACCAATGAAGAGTTTAGACAAGCGGTGGGGAAACTAGATGCTTTAGTCTTGGTATTTGATGCAACAGTATCGTCATTAAGAGAGCTGAATCGAATTCGTTCTGAAATCGACGTGCATTATCCCAACCTTGTCGTACTGACGGTAATGAACCGCTCTCGGCCACATAACGCAGCGTCAATTAGTGAGGCGGATGTAGTTAAGTATTTTGGTCGAGAGGCAGACGCGAATTTAGTGTTTGATTTCAAAGCTAATCAATACCTACTTCAAGGTGAGTTGCTTAGTGAATCACGTTCTGAAATGAAATACGGACTGCAAACGTTAGTTGCCTTATTGATGGGAGAGAAAGTTGCGGAAAAAACAGCATTTTCATTCTTCCAGTGGTTAAAACGGTAAGGGGACGATATGGAACATGCACAGCGCATTTATTTACAACTGCGTAAGCAGATATTTGATGCACTTGATGCCAGTGTTATTGAAAGCTTACCGCGTCTAGAGTTAGAAGCTCAGTTAGCTAGCGCAGTTGATATGCTAGTGAGTCGAGATCAGTTATCTATTTCATCACTGGCAAAATCAGAATATGTCACCAGCATGGTACATGAGTTAGTTGGCCTCGGGCCTTTGCAGGTGTTGATGGATGATGACTCGATCACCGACATCATGATCAATGGCCCACAACAGGTTTATATTGAGCGTCATGGCTTAGTCGAGAAAGCACCTGTTCTATTTATCGATGAGAAGCAGTTGCTTGATATTGCTAAGCGCATCGCTAGTCGGGTTGGGCGCAGGGTCGATGAGTCTTCTCCTACTTGTGATGCCCGGTTAGATGATGGTAGCCGCGTGAATATTGTCATTCCTCCTATCACATTGGAAGGGACGTCAATCTCGATTCGTAAGTTTCAAAAGCAAAGTATTGGTTTTGAAGAATTAGTTGAATTTGGGTCTCTTACTCCCGAGATGGCAGGTTTACTTCAATTAGCTGCACGTTGCCGACTCAATATTATTGTATCTGGTGGTACGGGATCGGGAAAAACAACGTTACTTAATGCTTTATCACAGCATATATCAGAGGGTGAACGAACCGTCACTATTGAAGATACCGCTGAGTTAAGGCTTCAGCAGTCACATGTTGTTCGAATGGAAACTCGTCATGAGGGCATTGAAGGGACGGGGGCTATTACCGCTCGAGATTTAGTGATTAATTCACTGCGAATGCGCCCAGACCGAATTATTGTGGGTGAATGCCGTGGTGGTGAAGCATTTGAAATGCTGCAAGCCATGAATACTGGGCACGATGGTTCAATGTCTACGTTGCACGCCAATACACCACGAGATGCTTTGGCTCGTGTCGAATCAATGGTGATGATGGCGACCAATAATTTGCCCTTAGAAGCGATCCGCCGCTCAATTGTAAGCGCGGTCGATTTAGTCGTTCAGGTCAGCCGATTGCATGATGGTTCTCGAAAGATCATGAATATCACTGAAGTGGTCGGTATTGAGGGAAGCAACGTGGTGTTAGAAGAGTTGTTCTCTTTCCAAACTTCACCTCACAGCCCTGATGGTCGCATTCGAGGTAGTTATGTGACATCTGGTGTTATGGCTCGTTCTGCGCTTTATGAAAAAGCCCGTTTCTTTGGTGTAGAGCAGAAGTTAACTCAAGTGATTGAGTCTATGACACTCAATCAATAGGAGTGAGACATGTATTGGTTGATTATTTTGGGTGGGGCAATACTCATGATTGTAGCGCTTAAGCCGAATAGAGCTCCTTCTGTTGATGAGTATTTATCACAGCAAGCGAAAGGTAATCTGAAAAGCGATCTGAGTTTTACGCAACAAGCGGTTAATTTTGCCAGTCTTTCTGATCGTAACTTCAAACAGAAACTTCATGTGCGTTGGGATAACTTACAGCGCCAACTTGGAAAAATGGCATTAGGTAAGGTCGTCATTTTTTCTGTTGTAGCACTGCTTGCGATCGGCACTCTTAATCAAATGTCACTGCGCTTACCTTGGTTCGAAATTTTGCCTTTGACTCTCATTACCGCTTGGTTTTTGGGTTATCTCCATTTACAGAAACGAGAGAAAAAACGCTTTGAAGAAACCTTCCCTGATGCGTTGAACATGCTGGCAAGTTCCCTTAGTGCGGGTGAAAGCATAGGGCGAGGCATTGGGTATGTAGGGAAGAAACTTGAAGGTGAGGTAGGTAAAGAGTTTAAGCTGATGAGCGAGCGCCTCAATTTAGGCGAGCCGATTGATGATGTGTTTCGTAAATATTGTCGTCGCTTTCCGTATCCGTCGTTTCATTTTTTTGTCATTACCTTGCGAGCTAACATGCAAAGAGGGGGGCAATTAAAAGAGGTGATGTCACGTCTGAATCGACAAATGTTCGAAGCGAGAGCTGTAGAAAGAAAAAAGTTTGCTCTTACTTCAGAGGCTCGTATCTCCGCAAAAATTGTAGGAGCAACACCATTCTTCTTTCTGTTTATTTTGCAGTTTCTTAGTCCTGAAAATTTTGAGTTCGTAATGCACCACCCAGAAGGGAGACCGATTCTTTACTACCTCATCACAAGTGAAAGTATCGGCATGCTGATCATCTGGGCGTTAATGAAAAAGGTGAAGTAATGGCTTCTTCAATAAACTTCTCGAACGTTGGGTTATTTTTCGCCTGGGCCGGCGTAGCATTTGGCTTGTTGCTCATATTTTATTGGTTAGTCGTGTGTACTCAGAAAAAACACCGTATCGCAGCCTTAGCGAAACATCATCGATTGGCCGATCAGTCAAAAGAGGCAGAAATAAAACTGAATCGTTGGTTGACGCCCATGTCGACTATTTTCGTCACCTCCGAAAGTGATATTGCAGTGCGCTTTGCTAATGCAGGCGTGAGTGACATCCGGTGGGCTCAATGGTTTATGCCACTGAAGTACAGTGCGTTGTTTATCGGGCAAGTGGTTGTTGCAGGCGTGTGTTGGTTTTTTGAGGTTTCGTCTGAATCATGGATCGCGATAGCTGCGGGGTGGGCTATGGTGGTTATTGTGATACCTGACCTAGTCTTGAGCTCGATGGCTAAAAACCGTCAACGTCGAATCTCTCGTCAAATGCCGTACCTGATTGACCTAATGGCGATTTGCGTCCAAACCGGCATGACAATCGAAGCATCAATGAAATACCTCTCCATTGAAATGAAAAGCTTTGATAAAGAGCTTTCTAGCTTGTTGGAGGTGACAAACCAACGGGCTCGTTTGGTCGGAATGGAAAATGCCTTAGAGGAGTTGTATCGCAAGGTTCCATCACCAGAAGTTCGTAGTTTTGTGATGACGCTGACGCAGAGCATTCAACATGGATCCTCGATTTATAACGTGTTAACGACGTTGGCAGGCGATATTCGAGAAGTGCAAATGCTAGAGCTGGAAGAAGAAATAGGGAAGTTAGCTGCCAAGATGTCGATTCCACTGATCGTGTTTATCTTGATCCCAATTGTATTCGTAATTGCCGCTCCGGGGGTAATGAGGATGATGCTTAATGTTTAAGAAAATAATCGCGCTAACGTTAGTTTTAATGTTGGCGGCATGCAGTTCAACTCAAGCGAGTTGGCAGAAAGATGAGTCAAAAGAGGCGATCTATCAAAAAACACATAATTACGTTCAGTTAACCCGTTTGTATAAAAATCAGCTGCAGCAATACGACGCTGATGAAGTGAGAGAAAAACTCTCGAATACATATTTAGCTATGGGCGATGCTGAGTCGGCTCTGTTTTACATTGCGCCTGTTACTCAAAAATCACAACCCAGTGTGAACAGTTTATTGATGCAAGCGAAAGCATACGGTGAATTAGGTCAGTACCCAGCAGCGATCAGTAGTGCTAAACAAGTATTAGTGGAAAATGCTACACATGCGGCAGCCGAGAATTTACTGGGAACGTTTTATGGTTACAGCTATCAGTTTGATCTATCTCGTCGGTATTTTGAACGCGCGCGCGAGCATTTTTATGACTCGGTATCCGTGAATAATAATTTGGCTGTGCTCGATATTACGCAAGAGCATTATCAAGCAGCTATGGAGCGTTTATTACCATTGTATAAGCGCGGTCAGATGAACGAACAGATGATGGCAAACTTGACGTTGAGTATGGCTAAGTTGGGCCACTACCCGTTTGTCGAAAGTGTGTTGAGTGAAAGATACAGCAAGCACCAAATCCAAAAAATTTATCAGGCGTTGCGCCACCACACTCCTTATTCATTAGAGAGCCAAACGCTGGCAGTCAGTGGTCTTTCGTTATCGGAGGCGGGTAATGCGATATAAGCAAAAGGGTGTCGCGAGCATAGAGTTTGCGGTGGGCTTTTTTGCTTTTTGGTTGATGTGTATGGCGTGGGTTGAGATGAGCTATATCTCGTACATTTCGGCGATCAACGACTTGGCGATTTCAGAAGTGGCTCGCACAGCTAAAAAGGGCTCAGGAAATTATCTCGATACGGTAGATAAGGTTTTGCACCGAGAAGGCAGTATTTGGAATCAGGTAGTCGACGGCGACAATTTTCAAGTCACGATTCATTACTCTCAAAGCCTGAATGATCTAGCCAGTATTACCGACCAGTGCAGTATTTTGGGTAATCAGAAATTCAAAGAATGCGGTGATGCTGATAATGCTGCGCTTGCCATTTATCGAATTAACTACCGTTTTTCACCTATCTTTAGCTACTTCTTCACGACTCAGAATTTAATGAGCAGAGAGATGATTGTTGTGCAGGAATATGAAAGGTCAAAATTTGAAATTTAGAACCCTAAAGCATGGGAATTTGAAGAGTAAGCAGCAGGGGGTTTTTAGTATTGAGTTTGCCATGGTCGCTGTATTTTTCAGCTTATTGATTGCTTTCAGTGGTGACGTGATCATCAAGCTTTCATTGAAAGGAAAACTCGATCGACTCTCTTATTCACTGGTCAATGTACTTAAAGAGAGAACCCAACTTTATGATACTGATTATCAGCTTACAACTAAAGAAGTCGATGATATCGATATCATTGCTCAGCATTCCTTACTGCGTACCTTTGGTCATTTTGAACGGGAACACTATGGGTTGTTGGTGGAAGAGTTGAGCTTCAAACAAGTGGGTACCCCCAACCCCGCGATCAGTGAAAAACGCGGTGTCGTTGCCTGCAGAATAAAGCAAACCATTGATTCATTAGAGTCCATGACGGTAGTGACTAACCGAGGTCGAGAAATGCCCCTGTACCGAGTGACGGTTTGTTATGAATCGGATAATTGGATTGGTGGTATTTTGGGGCGTGAGTTTACTCACGTGATGTCTGATTCTGTCGTGATCGGCAGGTAGAGCGAAGAGAAAGGCTATGAGACACGCTATGCGTAAGCAGTCTGGCCATGCAGCTATGCTGTTTGCCATGATGATCCCAGCTTTGTTTGGAGTGTTTATGCTTGGTTCTGATGGTGCCCGCGCATTACAAACCAAAGCTCGATTAAGGAAGCTTCAGAAGCGGCTGTTCTAGCGGTATCAGCAAAAGATGAGCAAGACCACCAATTGGCGGAGCGCTATATTCAGCATTATCTATATGACATGGACTCGATCCTAGATATTGAAGTTAAGAAGCTAGGGTGTGATGAGATACCTGAATGTGTTGCTGCTACGGAAAGAGGCGAAGCACGCTACTTTGAATATCGTGTTGCGGGTCAAACACTGCACAAGTCCTGGTTTCCTGGTAACGATGTGATTTCTGGCTTTGGTGATAGCTTCAATGTGACGGGATCATCGAAAGCACGACGCTATCAAAGCCAGCCGATAGACATTACTTTTATCGTCGATTTTTCAGAATCTATGAATGACTCGTGGAGTGGTGGTCGGCATTCTAAGCTAAATGATCTGAAAGACATTATTGAAGATGTGGCTGATGAACTCGGCGCGTATAACGATCTATATCCAGAGCACCCTCATCGGGTTGCACTTACCGGTTTTAATCGCCGAACCATCAATAAAGATAAGAATGATAACTTAGTGGTTCGTGATCAGCGGGTAGTTTCAAGAGAAGGTGAATACGATAAAGACGATACGGTGAATTTTAACAAAACGATAGCTCAACAATTTATCGTTAAAGGAGAAGCCTCGCGTGTGCCTAATGGCGATGATGATGCACGGTTCTACGACCTCTATTTTACCACCGATTTTTCATCCTTCACTAAAACGGTCAAGAAATTCAAAGCTGGGGGAGGCACTGCTTCACTGCAAGGCATTATTCGTGCAGGGCAAATTGTGACTTCAATGTCGAAGAACCAAAAGCAGCTGATCATTATTCTGTCTGATGGGGAAGATTGGAATCACTACGCAGGGCAAACCAATAAGCTTGTGTCGAAAGGTATGTGTAGCAACATTCTTAATATGGTCAACGGCGGCAAAGTTTCGGCAGATAATACGCATGATGACATAGAGGTAATTGGCGGGGTAAGCCAAGGAATGATGACACCTGATGGTGAACGAATGAACGCGCGCATGGCTGTGATTGGTTTCGATTATGAACTTAATAAAAACGTGGGTCTGCGTAATTGCGTTGGCCGAAATAATGTTTATAAGGCTGAAAACAAGGAAGACATTCTCAATAAAATTTTGGGATTAATTACGGAAGAAGTGGGTCACTTAGCGCAATAGAGATATGTGACATCCTTTTTATTAACTGAATATTATTAAGAGAGCAAAAATGAAAACGCTTATATCTGTTATGTCTTTATTTACTCTGTCGTTTTCTATACTGGCAGCCCCTTTAAAACCAGATACTAACGAACTACTTTATCATTACTGCCATATGAGCGACTCTGAACTTGAGAAGACGGTAACGATCGGTCAGGGGAAGAAAGTGATGTATCACCAAGGCCCGTTCATGCAAGTGAACACAAGCACAGCTAATCAAGCGATTAAAAATCTGATTCAAGATAAGTTAACTCAAGTATCAGAAAGTGCTGATTGCGCACAATACTTACTGAGTCGAACTAAATTTGTAGAAGGTAAGTTGGCTCGTGAGGTGTTGGCTCGCGTGACTTTTGATTTCGATGACGATGAACTGAATCAAAAATCTCGTTATTTATTGTTAAACCTTATAGCTAAACTTGAACATCAAACTCCCGAATTTATCGTCACGGGGAATACCGACTCAAAAGGTAGTGATAGTTACAACTTAAGCTTAGGCTTGCAGCGCTCGAATGCTGTTGTTGGGTATTTGAAAGAGCAAGGCGTAAATATTGAAGACCTGACAGTGAGTTCACAAGGTGAGGCGAACCCAGTGCAGAGTAACGAGACTGAATCCGGTCGCCATAACAATCGCAGGGTTGATATTCACTCTTAACCCTGCCCTACAAATTTAACTTGTTGGGAGCAGTATTTTTAAAACGACACCCACGGATGGGTTATCTGATTGCTCAAACCAGATTGTCCCTTTGTAGCTATGGAGTATCTCATCACATAGCGCCAAACCTAATCCTGTACCATGGGTCTTCTGATCGGCTCTTACGCCACGTTGAAATAAGGTTTGGCTGATCGAGTTATCTATTACTGGCCCATCATTATAGATCTCAATCAGGATCTGCTGTTCGCTTTGAGTGGCTTTGAATTCGATAGAGGTTTGTGCGAACCGATAAGTATTTTCTAATAGGTTACCGAGCACTTCCATAAGATCATCTTTATTAAGAGGCACGGTCTGTTGGTCGTCAAACTGAGTGATGAATTGGATCTTTTTGTCGGCATGGATTTTCGTAAACATGCCTACTAGGCTGTCGAGGATTGGTTTTATCGGTGTCGATGAAGTCGTTATACCTTTAACGCCTAGCGAAGCCCTTTTGAGTTGTGCCTGAATTAAGCTATCCATTTCTAACAGTTGTTGGTTGATTTGGTCATTCTTTGTTTTGGATGAGTCTTCATCAAGTAATGCTTGAGAAACTGTCACGCGAGTCTTCAAACTATGGGCGAGATCATTGAGAGAACGCTTATAACGCTCCTGATTTTCTTTTTGTTGGTATAGCAATTCGTTCAATGCACTGGTGACGCTATGTAAATCTTCAGGGTATGACTGGGCTAATTGGTTTTGTTTACCCTGCTTTATGTCATTCAGTTCATTCTCTAGTCGAGTAAACGGCGCAAAACTAATACGATAAAAAACCAAAAGTAGAGCACTGATCAAAGCAAGCGCAACCACTAACACTCCAACCGCGGTGTATTTTAACTGATGTATGGGTTCTATTTTCTCTTCGACCCTTTGGGTAAAGATAACTCTGCCATCTTTTTTTTCCTGGAAACCTTTCCAGAGAATTGTGTGGACAATAAAAGCGGCGCCATTCGGTCTTTCAACCAAACGAATAGTATCTATGGGGAAATTTAGATCATGACACAGTTCGTTGACTTGAGATTGGCTGACGCCTATCTCTGATAGCAGCTTAGCTCGTCTTTCAATATTTACTGATGTCCATACTTGTTGATTGTTGTGATCACATAGAGTGACGCTAGTGTTGGGAGACTCTTTCGCATAGAACCTATCCCACTCCGTCAATGGCGGTATTTCCCCAGAAGACAGCAGTTCATTGATTACAGCAGGCAATTCTCGAAGGGTATTTTTCGAGTAGTACTCAAAAAGTTGGTGTTTTTGACTGTTGTAGTAGAACCAGGCGCTAGTGAGTACCATTGAAATCATAATGGAAGCAGCAACGGCGAATGTCCGACGTCTGAACTGAGTTTTGTACAGTCTTTTCATACTACTTGGCTTCTAGTTCAAAACGATAACCTTGCCCGCGAATGGTGCTGATCAGCTTAGCTTGAGTGTATTGCGTTAACTTTTTACGTAAGCGTGAAACGATAACCTCAATATTGTTTAGCTGAACATTTTCACCCTGCGCATAAAGGGAGTCTGCGATTTGTTGTTTAGATACGATTTGTAAGCAATGGCGAATTAAGTACTCGAATATTTGAAATTCTAAGGCTGTAAGTTCAATCAGAGCGTCATCGTAACTGATACGTTTGGCTTGAGTGTCTAAGGTGAGCGATTGCGCTTTGATTTGGGAAGCGGAAAACCCTTGATTGCGACGAACAAGCGCCTCAAGGCGAGCGTGTAGCTCTTCAAATTGGAAGGGCTTGGTAAGGTAATCATCAGCCCCGGAGTTAAGCCCTTCTACTTTATCTTGCCAGTTGCCACGTGCGGTTAAGATTAATATTGGGACTGCAATTTCTTTACGACGTATTTGCTTGATCAGCGTAATGCCATCAAAGTCAGGGAGGCCAAGGTCAATGATCATCACATCTGTATTGGACTGTTTTTGAATCGTTTGTAAACATGCAGAAGCTGTTCTATCTGCATGGACAGTATGTCCTTGCTCACTGAGCTGAGAAGATAGGTGGTGATTCAATATTTCATTATCTTCAACCAAAACAACCAGCATGTAATATCCCTATCTACAATAATATTCAACCAGATAGAGCTTACACTAGCTTTGGATAAAAAAAAGGGAGAAGCCAAAGCTTCCCCCTTAATATTTATTCCAAATTGGTTTTACTTCTGTAGTAAAGAAATATCAGCAATCTGTAGGAACAGGTTACGTAGGTTGTTCAGTAGCGTTAGACGGTTCTTCTTAAGCGCTTCGTCATCAGCCATAACCATTACGTTATCGAAGAATGCATCAACAGGTTCACGTAGATCAGCAAGCTTGCTTAGGGCTTCTTGGTAGTTGCCTGTTGCGAATGCTGGTTCTAATGCTTCTGTCATTACTTCAACGTTTTCAGCCAGTGCTTTCTCTGCGTCTTCTTGAAGAAGAGCAAGATCGATTTCAGCAGGTAGCTCGCCATCGAATTTAGCAAGGATGTTACCTACACGCTTGTTCGCTGCTGCTAGTGCTTCTGCTGCTTCCAGTTCACGGAAGTGAGAAACCGCTTTAACACGTTGGTCAAAGTCAGCTGGCTTAGTTGGACGACGTGCTAGTACCGCTTGGATGATATCAACGCTGAAACCAGCATCTTGGTACCATGCGCGGAAACGACCTAGCATGAAGTCGATAACGTCAGCTTCAACATTGTCGTTAGTTAGCTTGTCGCCTAGTAGCTCTTTCGCTTTACCGATTAGATCGGTTAGGTCTAGGTTGTAGCCGTTTTCAACGATGATACGTAGCACACCTAGTGATGCACGACGTAGAGCGAATGGGTCAGAACCTTTTGGTGCTTGGCCAATACCGAAGATACCTACGATAGTGTCTAGCTTGTCTGCCATTGCTACTGCTGATGAAATACCAGTGCTTGGCAGTGTGTCACCCGCGAAACGAGGCATGTACTGCTCGTAAAGTGCTAGTGCTACTTGCTCGTCTTCACCATCGTGAGTCGCGTAGTGCATGCCCATCACACCTTGAGTATCCGTAAATTCGAATACCATAGATGTCATTAGGTCACACTTAGCCAGTAGGCCTGCACGCTTAGACTTTTCAACGTCAGCATCGATTTGCTCAGCGATGTAGCCAGCAAGTTCTGTGATGCGGTCGGTTTTGTCTTTGATAGTACCCAATTGCTTCTGGAAGATAGCTTGGTCTAATTCAGCAAGACGGTCGATCAGCGGGCGCTTACGGTCTGTGTTGAAGAAGAACTCAGCATCAGCAAGACGTGGACGTACAACCTTCTCGTTACCTTCGATTACGTGACGAGGCTCTTTAGACTCGATGTTCGAAACGAAGATGAAGTTTGGCAGAAGATTTTTATCAGCGTCATACACTGGGAAGTACTTCTGGTCGCCTTTCATGGTGTAAACCAAAGCTTCAGAAGGTACTTTTAGGAACTCTTGCTCAAACTTAGCAGTAAGCACCACTGGCCATTCAACCAAAGAGGTAACTTCTTCAACAAGGTCATCTTCTAGGTCTGCAATACCGCCAACCGCGTCTGCTGCTTTTTTAGCATCAGCAAGAATGATCGCTTTACGCGCATCGTAATCTGCCATTACTTTACCGCGCTCTTCTAAGATCGCAGGGTATTGGTCAGCAGAGTCGATTGTGAACTCTTGTTCGCCCATGAAACGGTGGCCACGGATAGTACGAGCAGAAGCTACGCCTAGGATTTTGCCTTCAACAAGCTCATCACCTAGTAGTACTGTCAGTGTTTTCACTGGACGGATAAATTGAATGTCTGAGTTACCCCAGCGCATTGCTTTAGGAATTGGTAGGCCAGCGAGAGCTTTCGCAGCGATGTCCATCACCAATTCTTGAACAGGTTTGCCAGCCACTTCTTGTTTGAAAAGAAGCCACTCGCCTTTGTCTGTTTTCAGGCGGTCAGCTTGCTCAACAGTAATACCGTTACCACGAGCCCAACCTTGTGCAGCTTTAGTCGCGTTGCCTTCCGCATCGAATGCGACAGAAATTGCAGGACCGCGCTTCTCAACGACTTTGTCTGCTTGGCCTTCAGCCAGTGCAGTCACTTTAAGTGCTAGACGACGAGGTGCTGCGTACCACTTGATGCCTTCGTGAGAAAGCTCAGCCGTTTTAAGACCCGCTTCAAAGTTAGAAGCAAAGGCTTCTGCTAGAGAACGAAGTGCTGTTGGTGGAAGCTCTTCCGTACCTAGTTCAATTAGAAAATTCTTCGCCATGATTATTTATCCTTCTTACACATTGGGAAGCCAAGCGCTTCACGTGACGCGTAGTACGCCTCTGCAACAGCTTTAGTCAGGTTGCGGATACGAAGGATGTAACGTTGACGCTCTGTTACAGAGATAGCTTTACGCGCATCAAGGATGTTGAATGCGTGACCTGCTTTCAGAATGCGCTCGTAAGCTGGAAGCGGCAGTGGCTTCTCAAGCTCAAGTAGCTCTTTACACTCTTTTTCGCACTGGTCGAAGAAAGTGAATAGGAAATCTACGTCTGCGTGCTCGAAGTTGTATGTTGATTGCTCAACTTCATTTTGGTGGAAGATATCACCGTAAGTCACGTTAGAACCGTCTGGTGCTACGTTCCATACAAGGTCGTAAACAGAGTCTACTTCTTGGATGTACATTGCTAGACGCTCGATACCGTAAGTGATCTCGCCCGTTACAGGCTTACACTCAAGACCGCCAACTTGTTGGAAGTAAGTGAATTGAGTCACTTCCATACCGTTTAGCCATACTTCCCAACCAAGACCCCATGCGCCTAACGTTGGGTTTTCCCAGTTGTCTTCTACGAAGCGAATATCGTGAACAAGTGGGTCGACACCAAGAACTTCAAGCGAGCCTAAGTACAACTCCTGGATGTTATCTGGAGAAGGTTTTAGAGCTACTTGGAATTGATAGTAGTGCTGCAGGCGGTTCGGGTTTTCACCGTAACGACCATCAGTCGGACGACGAGAAGGTTGAACGTATGCCGTAGACATTGGCTCTGGGCCAAGTGCACGTAGACATGTCATTGGGTGAGAGGTGCCAGCACCTACTTCCATATCTAGTGGTTGAACAATGGTACAACCGTTTTGTGCCCAGTAATCCTGCAGCGCGAGGATCATTCCCTGGAAGGTTTTGATATCGTATTTTTGCATAGTCAGGTTCGCGCGATTCTTTTAAATGAATGATAAAAATAACCTCTGAGTATACCGAGATATTGGTAAAGCGAGTAGGGGTAATCTTGTTTAATTAGTGGTCTAAAATGTCGTTTAGTGGATTTTTTTGCCTTTAATGTTTGTTTTTCGGCACAAGTGGATATTTTGATAACTTTGACTCTTGTGTTTGAAAGCGTGGGTGATTAAAATCTCGCGGTCTTTGGGGAGTAGCTTACTTATTCATATCCTATTGAATGAGTTCGTTCGTCAACATAATTGATGCAAAATCATCATGGCGTTCGAGGCAACCACCACCTTGGTGGCGCTTAGCAAGACCTTAGACAAGCATCGTGAACCGGGATGGGGCGCGAGGTTTGTCTTTGGTTAAATATAATAATCCTCATCCCAAATGAGCATGTCGTGAGCGTTTTAGCAATTTCAATTACAACTGTCGCCTTAGCCGAGATCGGTGATAAGACTCAGTTGTTATCCCTTTTATTAGCCAGCCGATATCGAAAACCGCTACCTATTATTGCGGCTATTTTCTTTGCCACCATTGCCAACCATGCCCTTGCTGCGTGGCTAGGTGTTGTGGTCGCTGATTATTTATCTCCTGAGGTACTTAAGTGGGTGCTGGTGGTCAGTTTCATTGCGATGGCAGGCTGGATTCTGATTCCGGATAAATTAGATGACGATGAACAGATCTCGAACCGAGGGCCGTTTGTCGCCAGTTTTATCGCTTTCTTCATTGCTGAGATCGGTGATAAGACTCAGATTGCGACATCGATTCTAGGGGCTCAATATTCGGATGCATTAACGTGGGTCATTCTCGGTACTACCATTGGTATGTTGCTGGCGAATGTGCCTGTGGTGATCATTGGTAAGCTATCGGCAGATAAGATGCCACTTGACCTGATTCGCAAGATCACAGCCTTGTTGTTCGTGGGTTTGGCTATCGCAGCAGCGTTCTATTAAGCGGTAGTATTGAGTCCTATTATACTCAATCAGTAGAGTAATGTGTTGTAGGTCATACTCTTACAGTATTGTGGGGTTTATCGAGCGAATGGACATATAACTGTCATACTTGTCATGATATTTTAATCTTGTGAGTTAAGAACACGAGGGCATGATTATGTTGACGCGTTATATGGGTATTACTCCACAAAGCCAAAGTTATCTATTTACCTTTGGTCTTGCACTTACACTACTAGGCATGGTGTTGACGGACATGTGGCTACCAATGGTGGCTGGTTCGATGATCATGACCGGGCTTGCGGTAGAAGCTTGGATTCGGGTCGCGCATATTATTCCTATGCGAAAAGATATCCGAGAAATTCAGCATCAGCTTGAGCATCTGCAAAATAAATCTAGAAACGAATAAACAAAAAGCCGCTCGTACTCTGAGTTCTGTTGAAGAACATAAGGTACGAGCGGCTTTTTTGATACTTGATAGTCGGTGGGGCGTTACGCCTCCAATCCCTTTCTGATCAAATACTGGTAAGGCAACGTTTCTGTCGCTTGGCCTACCAACTGGTGATCCATGAATCGACAAAAGCTCGGAATATCACGAGTTGTCGAAGGATCGTCAGCTTTTACCAGTAACACATCGCCATCCTGCATGTTTCTAATTGTCTTCCTGACCATCATTACTGGCTCTGGGCAACGCAGGCCTTCAGCTTCTAAAGTGTGGGTTGCCAGTTCAGGTTTGAATGTCATGGTTTGTATCTCTATATCTATCTAACGAGTGAATAATACGTCTGCAGAAAAAATATGCAATAAGTGCTTGGCAAACGGAACCATTTCCTATAACTTAATTAACAAGTTGATAACAACTCAAATCAAAGGCAACTAGCTAAGGAGTGGCGATGTTGACAGGATTAGATAGATTAACAATTTATTCAGTTCTCTGTTTTATTTCTTTTTGTGCGTTAGTACTACGCTCATCGACAGAGACCTCTCTAATGCCAATTTTTGGCATAGTAGCAACGATTATTGGTATTTGGGTAGAGATGCGCCGTTGGCAAGGCATAGCCGAGGAGCAAGAGCACTAACCTGAATACAGCAAGCAAATTCCAATACGACAACATTCCGACACTATCCCCAGATTTTCTTGGGCTTCCCCGCGTAATTGCGGGATTTTTTTTATCTAAAGCATGCTATAAACAACTTAGTGACCAATGATAATTGTATACAGCTAGGTAAGTGGCGTGGAATTAGAAGACATCTATCGTAGAGACCTGAATTTACTGGTCGCCTTAAAGGTATTGATTGAAGAGGGCAGTGTTAGTCAAGCTGCGCTTCGTCTTAACCTAAGCCAGTCGGCAACCAGCCGAGTATTAGGCCGCTTAAGAGAACTACTCAATGATCCCCTGTTTACACGCCAAGGTCAGCACCTTATTCCCACTAAGAAAGCTCTCGAGATCAGCCAGCGCATTGATCAGCCTTTAGAATCATTCCGTCAGTTGCTTAGTCCGAGTGATTTCGATCCTTACTATTGCAGTGAGCGTTTTTTAATTGCGACCACTGACTACGCGATGCAAACTATCTTGCCTTATGCTCTGCCGAAGATTTATGAGCAAGCGCCGAACATCTCTTTGGAGTTTGCACCATTGCAGCATGAGCATTTGTTTAAACAGCTCAGCACCGAACGTGTCGATATGGCGATTTGTCGCCCGAGTGGCAGCATTGCACCACTTCATCAAGAGGTATTGGGGCCGGTCGGTGTGTCGTGTCTGTTATCTAAGAATCACCCATTAGCCGATAAGCCTTTAAGCCTTGAAGACTATGTATCACTCCCGCACGCGATGATTGCGATCAGTGATGGTGTTAAGGCTTTATTAGATAACGCGTTAGCCAATCAACAGCCTCGTAAAATGGTGTTGCGTGCTTATCACCTTGAAGCGGCATTGGCGATTGTCGATAGAATGCCGTTGGTGATTACTGTGCCTGCTGATTTGGCTTATTTGGTGGCGGAGCGTTATGACTTGGTTGTTAAGCCATTACCATTTGAATTTATGCCGTTTGATTACTCACTGATCTGGCACTCGCGTTGCGATTCTTCTGCCTCGCAACAATGGTTAAGAAGAGTAGTAAAAGAAGAATGTGGTGAGCTGATTCAGAAGCGTATTGCGGATGTAGGTTTGGGTTAACTGAGATCTCGCTTTAGTTTACTCGATCCAAATGACAAAAACGCAAAAGGGCTGATTACTATCAGCCCTTTGTTATTCTGGGTTACGGAAGTTTAATTTTCAATTACAGTTTAATAACTACGCGACCAGTGATTTGACCGTTAGTGATGTCTTCCGCAGCTTGAATTGCGCCATCTAAAGACACTTCTTTAGTCGCTTGGCCGTAGAAAGACTCAGGTAGTAATTCAGCCAGTTGTTCCCACGCTTTAATACGTTTTTCACGAGGGCACATTACTGAATCCACACCTTGTAGACGAACGTTACGTAGAATGAATGGCATTACCGTAGTTGGTAAGTCAAAGCCGCCGGCTAGGCCACACATTGCAACCGCGCCGTTGTAATCAATTTGCGCCAATACTTTAGCAAGTACCTTGCTACCTACTGTATCGATAGCACCAGCCCACAGTTGTTTCTCAAGTGGTTTCGCCGGTTCTTCTAATTCAGCACGCTCTACAATGCGTGTTGCACCTAGTGATTTTAGAAGCTCGCCATTTTCTGAAGCTCGGCCAGTAACCGCTGCTACTTTGTAGCCTAGTTGGTTTAGTAGCGTAATAGACACGCTGCCTACGCCGCCACTTGCACCCGTTACTAGGATTTCACCGTCTTCTGGTTTGATGCCTGCATCTACGATAGCTTGCACACAAAGCATTGCTGTGAAACCAGCTGTACCAATCGCCATGACTTTCTTCGCATCTAGACCTGCAGGCATTGGCACTAACCAGTCACCATTTAGGCTCGCTTTCTCAGCCATACCGCCCCAGTGGCCTTCACCAACACCCCAACCCGTCAGAACAACTTCGTCGCCTGCTTTGTAGCGCGGGTCATCAGATTGTGAAACCACACCAGAAAGGTCGATACCAGGAACCATAGGGAAGTTGCGAACAATGCGCCCTTTACCTGTTATCGCCAAACCATCTTTGTAGTTCAAAGAAGAGTAGCTCACATCAACCTTCACGTTACCTTCTGGTAATTGAGACTCATCAATTTGATAAACTGATGCGATAGTTTTTTTGTCTTCTTGGTTTAGTACAAGTGCTTTAAACATGATCTGCTCCGTAGGAGGAATATTAGGAAACTGAAGTAACTTTAGTTGAATCATCCGAGAAAAAATAATGAAACATCAACATTGAATATATGCGTTTTGTGCATAGATGTCAGTGTTGGCTTTTCTCTCGCTGAGTTCGCTGAACGCAATCGATGCATTGTTGGATGCCAAGTAATAAAAAGTGCAGCTATATAAATATAGCTGCACAAAAGATTACCCTACAAGTATTACAACCAGTGATCGCTATGGGCGTTCAAATACCGTTGCAATACCTTGGCCTAAACCAATACACATGGTCGCCAAGCCGTATTTCACGTCTTGCGCTTCCATCAGGTTGATTAGCGTCGTCGAGATACGAGAACCAGAACAGCCTAGTGGGTGACCAAGAGCAATCGCACCGCCGTTAAGGTTAACTTTCTCGTCAACTACATCCAATAGACCGAGATCTTTAGCACATGGAAGAGATTGAGCAGCAAACGCTTCGTTTAGCTCGATCACACCCATATCTTCGATGGTTAGGCCTGCACGTTTCAGTGCTTTTTGAGTTGCTGGTACCGGGCCGTAACCCATGATTGAAGGATCGCAGCCAGCGATAGCCATCGACTTCACGCGAGCGCGAATCTTCAGGCCAAGTGCGTTGGCTTTCTCTTCGCTCATGATCAGCATTGCCGATGCACCATCAGACAGTGCTGATGAAGTACCTGCTGTTACCGTTCCGTTTGCTGGGTCGAATACTGGGCGAAGTTGAGACAAGCCTTCAACCGTAGTTTCTGGACGAATGACTTCGTCGTAATCCAGAGTGAACAGTGAACCGTCTGCTGCGTGAGCTTCGGTTGGTAGGATTTCGTTCTTGAAACGACCTTCTACTGTTGCTGCTTGTGCTCTAGCATGTGAACGAGCGGCGAAGGCATCTTGGTCTTCACGGCTAATACCGTGCATTTTGCCTAGCATCTCAGCGGTTAGGCCCATCATACCGGCAGCTTTCGCTACGTGTTTAGACATGCCAGGGTGAAAATCAACACCATGGTTCATTGGTACGTGACCCATGTGTTCGACACCACCGATCAGGCAGATTTCAGCATCGCCAACCATGATAGAGCGAGTTGCATCATGCAAAGCTTGCATAGATGAACCACATAAACGGTTGACCGTTACCGCACCAATCTCAATCGGTAGGCCAGCAAGCAAAGCGGCGTTACGAGCCACGTTGAAGCCTTGCTCTAGCGTTTGTTGTACACAACCCCAGTAAATGTCTTCAATTTCGACAGGGTTTACTTCTGGGTTGCGCTCTAAAATGCCTTTCATCAAATGTGCCGATAGATCTTCAGCACGAGTGTGACGGAAAGCTCCACCTTTGGAACGTCCCATTGGGGTACGAAGGCAATCAACAACAACTACATTATTCATTTTGCTATTCCTTTTCCAAATGTGGGTTACAGAGAACTGGCTTGTTGGCCGTCGTAAAAGCTTTCGCCTTTCGCTGCCATATCAAGCAATAGTTGAGGAACTTGGTACATTGCACCTAAGTCTTGGTAGCTCTTCGCCATTTCAACGAAGTTACCAATACCCACACTGTCTAAGTAGCGGAATACGCCGCCTCTGAATGGAGGGAAGCCTAAACCGTAAACCAGTGCCATATCCGCTTCTTGCGGTGTCGCGATGATGCCTTCTTCTAAACAAAGCACCACTTCGTTGATCATAGGAATCATCACACGTTGGATAATTGTCTGGTCATCAAAGTCTTGTGGCTGTTGGCATACGTCAGCCAAAATAGGAAGAATGTCTTCAGAGAAGGTTTTCTTCGGGCGACCACGTTTGTCTACGCTGTATGTGTAGAAACCGCTGCCGTTCTTCTGGCCGTATTTTTCAGCGACGTAAAGTGCGTCAATTGCATCACGACCTTCTTTACCCATACGTTCTGGGAAACCTTGCGCCATTACTGCTTGTGCATGGTGTGCTGTGTCTAAACCTACAACGTCTAGCAAGTAAGCAGGGCCCATTGGCCAACCGAACTTACGCTCCATGACTTTATCGATCTTCGTGAAGTCAGCACCATCACGTAGCAACATGCTGAAACCGCCAAAGTAAGGGAAAAGTACACGGTTAACGAAGAAGCCTGGGCAGTCGTTAACAACGATAGGAGATTTACCCATCTTCGCTGCGTAAGCAACCACGCGATTAATGGTTTCTTCTGAAGTATGCTCGCCACGGATTATCTCAACCAAAGGCATGCGGTGTACTGGGTTAAAGAAGTGCATGCCACAGAAGTTCTCTGGGCGCTTCAAAGATTTCGCTAACAGGTTAATCGGAATTGTTGAGGTATTTGATGTTAGAACCGTGTCTTCACCAACCAAACCTTCCACTTCGCTCAGTACCGCTGCTTTTACTTTAGGATTCTCTACAACCGCTTCCACAATCACATCTGATTGCTCAACACCTGCATAATGCAGGCTTGGAGTAATAGAAGACAGAATGCCAGCCATCTTGAATCCATCGAGGCGACCGCGTGATAAGCGTTTATTCAACAACTTAGAAGCTTCGTTCATACCAAGATCAAGCGATGCTTGTGCGATGTCTTTCATCATCACTGGCACGCCTTTCAATGCTGACTGGTAAGCAATACCGCCACCCATGATGCCAGCACCAAGCACCGCTGCGCGTTCAGTTGCCTTATTCGCAGACTTACCAGCTTGTTTCGCTAGGCCTTTGATGTATTGGTCATTAAGGAATAAGCCGACCAATGCTTTCGCTTCTTCAGATTTTGCTAGCTTAACGAAGTGTTTACGCTCTATATCCAATGCAGCATCACGATCGCTACGTGCTGCTTCTTCGATAGCAATCACCGAAGTGATTGGTGCTGGGTAATGAGGCCCTGCTTTTTGAGCCACTAAGCCCTTAGCCATGGTAAAGCTCATCATCGCTTCTAGTTTGCTTAGTGAAAGCGCTGATGTTTTTTGTTTACGACGTAGCTGCCAATCGAGTTTTTCATTGGCTGCTAGAGAAACAGTGTTAATCGCTGATTCTAATAGTTGGTCTGTTTCAACAATCGCATCTAACAAGCCAACTTTAAGTGCTTCATCTGCACGGTATGCTTTGCCTTGCGTGATAATTTCCATTGCACTGTCAGCACCGATAACACGTGGCAGACGTACACAACCACCAAAGCCAGGCATGATGCCAAGTTTGGTTTCTGGTAGGCCTATGCTGGTGGTCTTGTCACCGATACGGAAATCGGTAGCGAGTACACATTCACAGCCGCCGCCAAGGGCATGGCCACGCATCATTGAAAGAGTTGGGACAGGAAGGTCTTCGAGCTTGCTGAAAATTGAATTAGCGAATCTTAACCATTCATCAAGTTCTGCTTCTGGCTTAGCAAATAGGCCAAGAAATTCAGTGATGTCTGCGCCTACGATGAACGCGTCTTTGTTTGAAGTTAAGATTAAACCACGTAATCCAGCGTGAGCATTAAGAGCATCTAACGCTTTATCTAGTGATTCTAAAGTAGCAAGGTCGAGTTTGTTTACAGAGGCCGGAGCACAGAAGCTAAGTTCTGCAATACCATCTTGTAATTCCTTTACCTGTAAGGTGTTAGCTTGGTAAATCATTGTCTATCTCCATGACATACAATCCACGATTGTTTGAGAGAATCTTGTTATCTTTCTATTATTGTAGAATACCTGGTAAGACCAGTTGTTCTAGTCTGTACCTCTGCTTGGTGAATTTCAATACATTTTTTAAACAATTGTTTAACATTGTGCGATAGCACAGATCCTCTAACCCTTATTATTCACGCGTGATACACTTCGCCGCTCTTATTAATTAAGTTAACGATATGAATGAACTGCCCTATTTAATACCGTCAGCGTCGGCTCTGTTTGAAGAAGAGATCAAGAAGAGCGTCTTCATTACTCATCTTGCTCATACTCCAAGTGTAGAAGCTGCTAAACAGTTCGTAGAACAGGTAAAAAAAGAGCATTCATCAGCGCGACATAATTGTTGGGGCTTTGCTGTAGGGCGACCTGAAGACTCAATGCAATGGGGCTTTAGTGACGATGGAGAGCCATCTGGTACTGCGGGTAAGCCTATCTTGGCGCAACTGTCTGGTTCTGGTGTTGGTGAACTGACAGCTGTTGTTACTCGTTATTCTGGCGGAATCAAGCTTGGAACGGGTGGCCTAGTAAAGGCTTACGGTGGTGGAGTGCAACAAGCTCTCAAGCTGCTTCAAACTATCGAGAAAAAAATAACCACAAAATTACGGCTAGAGTTAGACTATGGCTTTGTGCCAATTGCGCAATCCATTATGGCTCAGCATCAGGCTGTTGAAGTCCAAGCGGATTATGGTGTGCAAGTTGAGCTTATTATTGAAATAGAGCTCCTTCAGGTAGATTCGTTTACCCAAACCATGATCAATAAAAGCGGTGCTAAGGCACTGGTAACGAAAGTCAAAGACAACTAGGAAGTGTGAAGCATTTCGCTTCGTTCAATAGCTCATGCAATTTCGCTCAATTATTCGAATCGTCGGATTATTATTAGCACTTTTTAGTGTATCAATGCTCGCACCTGCGCTCGTCGCACTGATCTATCGAGATGGTGCGGGTGTGCCATTTGTGACGACTTTCTTTGTTCTATTATTTTTTGGAGCAACTTGCTGGTTTCCAAACCGACGCTATAAACATGAATTGAAGGCGCGAGATGGCTTTCTCATTGTGGTGTTGTTCTGGACGGTAATCGGCAGTGCTGGTGCGCTGCCGTTTTTGATCGCGGATAATCCGAGCGTTTCCGTTACTGATGCCTTTTTCGAATCGTTTTCTGCATTAACAACGACAGGTGCAACCGTAATTGTTGGCCTCGATGACTTACCTAAAGCAATTCTATTTTACCGCCAATTCCTGCAATGGTTTGGTGGTATGGGTATCATCGTATTGGCGGTAGCCATCCTTCCTGTTCTGGGTATCGGTGGTATGCAGCTATATCGTGCTGAAATCCCGGGTCCAGTAAAAGACAGCAAGATGACTCCGCGTATTGCTGAAACGGCAAAAGCGCTCTGGTACATCTATTTAAGCTTAACTATTGCTTGTGCGGTCGCGTTTTGGCTTGCAGGCATGAGTTTCTTTGATGCCATCAGTCATAGCTTTTCAACTATTGCGATTGGTGGCTTCTCGACTCACGATGCGAGTATGGGGTATTTCAATAGCCCTGCTATCAATATGATTACGGTCGTGTTCCTTCTTATATCTGCGTGTAACTATTCTCTGCACTTTGCAGCATTTGCTTCAGGTGGTGTGCATCCTAAGTATTACTGGAAAGATCCTGAGTTCCGCGCTTTTATCTTTATTCAAGTCGTCCTGTTCTTAGTTTGTTTCTTGTTACTACTGAATCATCACTCTTACGATTCGTATTATGATGCTTTCGATCAGGCGTTGTTCCAGACAGTATCAATTTCAACAACCGCAGGCTTCACCACCACCGGTTTTTCTGAATGGCCGTTATTCTTACCTGTACTGCTTCTGTTCTCTTCTTTTATAGGTGGGTGTGCAGGTTCAACGGGTGGCGGTATGAAAGTCATTCGAATATTACTACTTACTCTACAGGGTGCTCGTGAAATGAAGCGTCTTGTCCACCCGCGTGCTGTCTATACCATCAAGGTTGGTGGTTCGGCTCTACCACAACGTGTCGTTGATGCGGTTTGGGGCTTCTTCTCTGCATACGCATTGGTTTTTGTGGTTTGTATGTTGGCTCTTATTGCTACGGGGATGGATGAGCTGAGTGCTTTCTCTGCTGTAGCGGCAACATTGAATAACCTTGGTCCAGGCTTAGGTGAAGTGGCAATGCACTTCGGCGATGTGAATGACAAGGCTAAATGGGTGTTGATCGTATCCATGCTGTTTGGCCGTTTAGAGATATTCACCTTATTAATTTTATTGACCCCTACGTTTTGGCGTAGCTAAGGACATATTGTGGCAAAAGCTCTATTTTTGTATTCAAGCCGTGAAGGGCAGACCAAGAAAATCTTGAACTATATAAAAGAAGAAATGAATGAGTTCGAATGTGAGCTTCAAGATCTGCACACCATTGGTAATGTCGACTTTGCTCAATACGACCGAGTTTTGATTGGCGCATCTATTCGCTATGGGCACCTCAATAAGAAGCTATATCAGTTCATTGATGCCAACCTTGCTCAGCTGCGATCAAATAAGGTTGCTTTCTTTTGCGTTAACTTAACGGCTCGTAAAGAAGACCAAGGCAAAGATACTCCTGAAGGTAGCGCCTATATTAAGAAGTTCCTTCTTAAGTCCCCGTGGCAACCCACTTTGATCGGTGTGTTTGCTGGAGCCCTCTATTATCCTCGTTATAACTGGTTCGATAAAACCATGATTCGATTCATTATGAATATGACAGGTGGAGAAACGGATACAACCAAGGAAGTTGAGTACACAAACTGGGAAAAAGTCTCTTTATTCTCTAAGAAACTACAAGAGATGTAAGAGAAAAGCCTACTTTTGAGGCGTTTTGAGTTCTTTTTAATCGAATGAATAAAAAAACGAGAAAAACTTCAAAAAGGGCTTGCCAGTGTGATCGAAATCTCTATAATGCCACCT
>NZ_JBFSTC010000010.1:0-18639 GCF_041466605.1 Vibrio sp. 10N.247.310.17
ATCTGAAAGTAGAAGTTAATTACGTGGGTGGGTCAGTTTTACTTCGGCGATAACGTCGATAAGTGGGTCAATTTTAAACTGGCGTTGACAGCAGCACTGTATTGCTTAATAAACTGGGTTCTCGAATGGCATTTCAATGCAGCAGAGTGGCACTTTTCTTTTGTCCAGTAGTTTCTTGGGTATCGTTCATTTGTCATATTAACCTCTACATTATTGAAATAATGCCATATATGGTACTAATGCAACAAATCCTGTTCGTGGGGAGTGAAAGCAGAACTTTGGACTTAAAATGGAGGAAGTATGGGACACCAAGTGTGACACTTGCACATAAAAAACGGTGCCATACAATAACATAAGCTATTGATATAGCACCGTTTCCAAATGTTTGGTGGGGCTGGCGTGAAACGCCTTATCACTCACTATTTTTTGCCATTAATGATTATCTTTATCAAGGTTCTTATTACAAACAAGATAGCTATGCGTATGGGGTAGAAGCGAAAGCTCTCCCCATTAGTGCATGGATTGCACCTGATGTATAAGTTATTTTGAGGCAAAATTCGATTAATCGGTTGCGGATGAGTCTTTGATCTAAATTATAAAGGGGCAGAAGCAAGCTTGCCACATACAGTTCTTAGCTTTAAACTAACGTTGAGAGCCTCGGGTATCCCTGCTTTTTCTTGGATGTACTATTTACTGTCTGGCCAGAAGTAATTGTATCGAATTGAACTTGGCTTAATTGCAAAGCAGACCACCGAGGACATATGATAAGTCTAGGTGCTTTCCCTTCCATATACTTTGGTGATAAAACACCCGACGCTGCACACAGAATGTGTTCCCTCTTCGTTTTGAATGACAAACATTCTGTAGCTGTTTACAAAGCCATAGGCATTGCCTGTGGCTTTGTCGTATCTGGGACTAAAAAAACTGGTGCAACAGGCTTACACACAAATTAATCTATTGATAGTTTCTTATGCTCTAAACGTTTAGGGGCAAAAGTGTGTCGCTTCGCGCAGTCAACACAATAGTCTGCCCCTATAGTGTGTTAATCAGAAGCACGTATCCCCCTTCTTACAGAAAGCAATATTTCAGGTGGTTTTAACTTCACATCGCAACCTGCGCATCGCAACTTGCGATGTGGGTAATCACTTAAGAAGCACCCGCGTAAACTACAAAGGATTAGTAATTAAAGTCAATAACTTAAACCTAATAACACTATGGTATTACTAATAATTAGGCTTCGAGTTGAGAGAGCACATCGCATAAAAAAGCTCTCCAGAATTGAGAGCTTTGATGGGTTATCGGTAGTATTGGTTTTGGCGCTTCGAGTTATACTTCCAACTTTTTGCTAGGCCATACACATAAGACGGGTAGTCGTCCCATGGGTTAGCTAATGCTCTTCCTCGCGTGGCGCGCAGCTTAACTGGGTACTCTCTGCACTCAATCTTATGAAGAAAGTAATAGCTCTTTTCCTGCTTGGTAGAAAAGTGCTTGTGGGTTCCACTACGAACGCTCGGATAAAGATCCAAAAGGTGTTGGCGCTGGTATTTAATGCGCTCTCGGTACTGCTGTTTTAGCTGTTTCATTTGCCCTCCAGGTTTACATTACCTAGAAGGGGTCCTCTGCAAAGTAATTCATTCTGGCCTCCCCAATGTGCCTTTAGTGAAAATGTAGCCTATGGTTTCTTCAATTACATGGAAGAGAAAGCCGAGATCACTCTCTGCTTAAATGCCCCAAGTCGAAGCTCATCAAACATTCCTAATGCTCCATAGAGACTATTTGAACTTTCTGTACTGCTTTCCCAAGATACTGTTGTTCTCGCGCTGTTTTGGGGCTCAAGCGGAGGCGCGACACTAAAGCTATTTCGTCGACCAGAGAACTCTGTTTCGATAGGTTTCCCCATACTTACATAGAGACGAGACTCAGGAATATCCTGTTCAATCCTTTCAGAAAACTCAATCAGGCTTTGCTCTGCAAAAGTGAATAACCACGCTTGTTGGTTTATTGTATTATTCACACGAAGTATTCGTCCGAGCACCTGCCTGAAATACAATTCAGTTTTGACTGAACTCATATGGCAACATACTTGAAGGCGCGGAATATCAGTACCCTCACTGATCATACCTACACTAACAATCCATTGTGCGTCGCTTTGTCGATAACGCTCTATTTCTGCTAGCGGCTCTTCATGTCGATAAGTGACGATAGAAACGGTTTGCCCAAACTTTTGAGATAGTATCTCTTTGATTGTTTGCGCATGTTGAACCGAAGCTGCAACAATCAGCCCACCGGCATTGGGTGATCTGAGACGTACTTTTTCTAGCTGCTCACATCCTAAACCGAGTAGATATTCCATCGCCTCTTGGTTGTGAATAACACTCTGGTAGGATGCTTTTGTCTGTTTAAGCATCTCTAATATTGATGAAAAGGATTCGACTTTTTCTCTACTACTAACAGACAAGTGTTCATTATCAACCAAGACGATTTTGGGCGTTCTACAAACACCATCAGCTATAGCTTGTTTAAGAGTGTATTGGTAATCGACAAGAAGCTGTCCGTCTGGGTCGCTGTACTCACCCATCACAATGGGTAAAGAGTCTGAACGCCACGGTGTACCTGAAAGTGCGAGGGTAAAAGTAGCAAGCCCTTGAATCTTAGTGAGAACTTGCTGCCCCCAAATGTTCGCATTTTCAACCTCAGAGCCAGAGCAATGGTGTATTTCATCAAAGACAACAAAGACCCTGTGATTCCGCAATGTTTGCCAAAATTCGTCATTGAGGAATTGGATAGATTGGTATGTTAAAGATTGCCCGACAGATCCCATGCCACCATTAAACGTACACTTAAGTCTCGACGAAAAGGTTCTTTTTATACCATCAGAAACCGTCAACGATGGTGAGAAGCACAATACAAGGTCTACCATGTCACTTTGTAACAACCTTGACGCAATATTAGCGGCAAGCACTGTCTTACCTGCTCCAGGTGTAGCTTGGCAAAAGAAATGGGAGCAGTTGGATTGATATTTTTTCAACGCTCTGTCAGAGCATTCACTTTGCCACTTCCTTAACACGGTTCATTTCCTTCATAGAGAGTATTAAGAACCTTTGTTAAAACGTTCACTTTTCCGAGCAATAAAGCGGCGCGCTCTTTAGCCTCTTGATGCAAAGGGGCCAGTTTATTCTCTAGCTCAGGAAATCGAGATACGATCGACTGATACTCGTCAATCTCCCCAAGTATTATTTCCAATTCGCCCTTATATTCGTTACGTTCATTGCTTAAAATGGAATAGTTTTGAATGGGTACTTTAGGCTTCATATCCGCTTGGTTATTCGTTGTTACATTGTTATGTAACTCTTTAAATTGTTGCGTTTGAAAGTAGCGTTTTTTCCGGCCTGAGCCCTCACTTCGCAACCAACTTTTCTTTTCAAAGTGAAAAATTGCTCGGTACACCTTTTTGTGAGCTTCGGCAGAATTGGAGTCCACATTATCAAGGGATAGCCACAAATCTCTCGCTTCTAGCACGGTGAATCCATCTAACCCATTTTCTATCAATAACTTGTGCATGACAGCACTAATTCTTCGAGCCCGTTTCATTTCCAAAATTACACCAACCAAAAACTAAGGATTGCTTAGTATACAGAAATCCATAAAACTAAGAAAATCTTAGTTAACTTGAGATCAGAGAAATGAAATCTAAGTGTCATTTAAAAACCCAATCCCAGAGCGACTCAAACAAGCTCGAAAAAAAGCAAAGCTCTCTCAAAAATCCCTGGGAGAAAGCATAGGTATGGATGCAAGTTCAGCAAGCCCTCGAATGAATCAATACGAGAAAGGCAAGCACGCCCCAGATGTTCAAACCTTAAAGCTAATCGCCGATGAGCTTGGTGTGCCGCTCAATTATTTCTTCTGTGAAGATGAAAGCTCTGCTGAACTGGCGTGCATGATCTATGAAATGACAGAGAGCGAAAGAAAGAAACTTATTGCAGCACTGAGCCAGAAGAAAGACTTATAATAAGAGAGTTTACTTTAAGTAATACTGATGTTGCTTATGGCGGGAGAGTGAAGTAACGGCAAATTCAAAAGTTATGAACAAAGCTCTGGGTTTAGGTATGCTTATTAAGAACTTAACAGGTAGGTTATGTGAGGTAAGTGATTCCAGCCTGATTTTAAGTAATAACGTAGTGATAGCGTCTTATGCTATCCAAATTGTCTATGAGGTTCGTATCTATGCAGTTTCTGGACATTTCTGTGTCAATGATTTTGCTAAATTAGCAATTCATGAATAAGTTTTTATAAGGCAAATTCGCCAATTAATACGTCTTCGTACAGTGCGTACTTTGCCTGATTATATTTAATAGTGTGCATCTTATAAATGCAGTGCAACCTCTTGTATTTAGGGGTTTTATCATTGAAGCATTGCAAAATGAGTAAGAATTACATTTTTCGAGAGTTAGAGTGCCAAATGACAAAGGAAGAGATCGCTGAACTGTGTTTTAAATCTGTGAGAACCGTCGCAGGTTGGGGTGAGGAAACCCCAATACCTCCCGAATGCAAAAGGCTTGTGCGCATGGCAAAAGGTTGGGAACTCAGTCAGAACTAGAGATTAAGACCTCGACTCACTTACTCCAATTGGCTAGAAGCATTGCGAAGATAAGGCCATAGAGAACGTTTATTCTCAAGCGTTCGGCAAATGATCTAAGTCGCAGTTAATGCGATATGACAATGCTAGATTAACTCACCTTATAAAAAGATGAGTACTATTATGAAAAAGTTGTTATTACTCGTTGGTTTAACTATTTCTACGGTTTCCATGCCGACATTGAGTCATCCTGGCCGAACAGCTTCAGACGGTTGCCATTATTGCCGAACAAACTGTTCAGCTTGGGGAGTTCCAACAGGGTCAAGACATTGTCATGTTCATGCTGAACCTACTAATCAAGATCTAGAAAGTTCTGAGATAGTAAAAAAGCATAGCGATGACGATGGAATGTTTGTAACTCTAAAGCATGACGATGTATGGACAACATTTATATCAACAGCAGTAAAAGCTGACGATAATTAGCAAAGTGCTTCGAATGTCCCTTGATTTTGATAAGCCGGACTCATTGAGTTCGGCTTTTTTCGATTGAGCACTTGTTAGAACTTTATATGTTCTTCAATAACTTAAGTCTTTCTAATTCAAAGTCAAACTCATCAATTCGTGGAGGCTCTTGAAAAACAATTGTTCCTTCAACTGGGGAAGAATCTCTGTCGTCCCTAGTCACGATGCTGAAGACTATTTCCATCATTTGATGAAAACCATCTCTGATACTAAGAACCCACCCTGATTGAATCTCATGCAACACTTTAAAGTCTGTTGGTGCAGCAATCTTCCTACTTTCAATTTCATAATCGTAGAGGTCACGATAAAACCCACTGACCAAATAAGAAAATCGGACGATGTTCATGTAATAATCTTCATCATCTTCACTAGAAGACAAATTTTGACCTAGCTCACGTATAAGGAGCTGCTTTGCAACTTCAACCAATTTGGTCATATTCTGTGGTCGTAATTGAAGCCATTTTATATATTCACTTTCATCCAAGTTATTTGACACCTTCACATGAACTCTATTGCTCAGAATGTCAGTAAGCTGTTGGTCAATTGATGAAGTGTGGTCCTTAACAATTTGATGGAATAGAGCATATTCCCAATATTTTTTTCTTTGCCTAACAATCCGCTGGACTTCTTTTGATTCTTTTTCTAATCCAATAGGGATCCTATGGCAATAGGATTTTATACAACGATATAAAGAGAAAACAAAACCTAACCCAACTAAAGCGAGTAGCATCCTAATATCGTTAAGAGCGAATTTAGGGCTATAGAATTTCGCTATTTCGAGGATGCCGAATACACCGGCTATTGATACGGTTAGATTTGCAAAAAATAGTTTCGATTGTTGCTGGATTAATCGTTTAACGTGCTCTAGTTGAGTCCAATACGTTAACGTATTTTCTGATTCACTCTCCACATTGTATTCGCCTAAATCACCTTTCATAAGACCCCATTGACGTTTAACTGGTTTTATCAATAAATGTGGAAACTCTATGCTTGAGTCTTTAGCAAGATAATAAACTAAGAATTCCCCTTTGTTAGCAGCTTATCATTATAAATCAGGTGGTTGAATCGAAACATAGAATTATTTCATGTAACTCAATGCATTACCCAATGCGCTTGGTTCCAATTAGAGTAGGGATGTGTGAGTGCTGATAGTTCAGTCGAATTTACCCCCGTGATACAACACGGGGATTCGCGACGAACAGCACGGGAGAATGGATAACTTCTAGTCGGGCAAAAACCCATGAGCAGGATATGAATGAGTAAAAGGTCTACCTTATAATGGGGCATAAACGAGTTTTAAATACCTACTGCAACAAAATACTACTGCAACAGCTTTTCCAGGTAACTGTTCCTCTTATGAGAGTGGCTAAGTGCTTCGGTAATCTGCTTCATTTCCTTGCTACTACCGACAATATGAATTTCACTTTCAGCCCTCGTAATTGCAGTATAGAGCCAAGCTCTATCAACTATTCTTCCTTTTTGCAGGGCGATAATGATGCGCGGGAACTGTGATCCTTGAGCTTTGTGCAAGGTGATTGCATAACCCAACTCCATGCAGTCTAGAACGGTTTGTGTTACCTCGACCTTTTCACCCGTATCCAGTGTTACTTCACCGTAACTGTCACCAGAAGGCTTGACGCTGGTTAGAGTGCCAAGAGAGCCGTTCTGAATGCCTTTCTCGTAATGATTCTGCGTGAATAAAACCGCATCATTCAAGCTAAGTGGTAGAAAGAACTTGTCGCCATTGATTTCGAATTCAAGGCTATCGCTGTTTGGATTGACCGCTTGTTGGGTGAGTTTATTAATTTCTGATACGAGCGCCTTGGTTGGAGCCATGACACGACTGCTTTCAGGGGACTCTTGGTAAAGCTCACAACAGACTTTGGCAATGTCTGTTGTGCTGGTTTCGTGAAAGTGTATTGTCCCCGTGCTTAATTGATCAGGTATCACACCTTGATTGATGAGCATTGAGTATTCAGGGATACCCGTTGAACCTTCCTGTCTCTTGACGATATCCAGCATCGTATTAGCCACCGTTTTTGCTTTAACGATATCTGCCAGTACCTTACCACAGCCGATCGGTGGTAGTTGGTCCGGGTCGCCAGTGAATATCAATCGTACAGAGGGATGAATGTGATTCACAAGGCGATACATCGTCGGCAAGTCAATCATGCTCGCTTCATCAATCACCAGTAGATGATTCGGCTGCTCAACACTTGGCTCAATCGGTTCCTTACGAAGTAACTTAGCAATAGTTGAAGTGATAAAGCCGATTGACTCATGTAGCCTCATTGCAGCGCGACCACTGAGCGCAACCGCGTGTATCTCAAAGCCGAGTTGACGGTAAGCCCTGAGAGCCGTTCTAAGTACCGTTGTCTTGCCAGTCCCAGCACCGCCAGTAATGCAGCTTACAGAGTTGTCCAGGCATGTTATTGCGGCCTCGATTTGCTTGGAGGTTAAGTCATAGGGCAGTTCCGCAGCCGCAGAGCAATAGGCAGCATTGGCGTTTTCATCAAATAAGTCATTTCGCTTAGTCAGTGCATTAAGCCGTTTGGCAACGACACTTTCCATCAGAAGTTGCGCCGTTGGGTGGTAGGCTCCTGTGTCGGGATTTAAAATATACTGAGCTTTATCATGGCCGGATTGGAATGACTGAGTGACCAGTGTTTTGTCTTTCAATAGTTTGTTGAGGTAAGGGCGCACATTGGCATGAGTGGTATAGGTGTGACCTTTTTCAATCTCTTTGCGAATAGACATTTCCAGAGCCGCGCTGAGCCTTCTTGGGTCCTCCTTCGCAACATCGCTCTTAAAATCCGTTGCCTTGATAATATCTTCAATGGCACTGAACGAAAGACCAAAGCCCATCAAAGCATAAGGATTATCTTTAATTACCTCTATAGAGGCTTCACCGTGATGCTTGAGCAGCCGTTGCTGCACACTGGCGGGGATGTTGTGCTCACTCATCCAGTTGCAATGTGCCAGATTTTTATATTTGGCGTACCCCTTAAAGAGCGCTTCCACTGAATCGTCACTCAGAATCGATGTTAGACGCTTTCTAGAGTCTGGGATGTCATTTTGCAGTGTGGCATGGAAGTCTTTACCTAAGAGCTGCCAGAGCGCCCTAGCTTTGCTTTCACCAATGCCTTTAAAGTCAGTTTCTCTTGCGATAAAACGAATGAGTTGTTCGCCAGTTTCGGGCAGCATGCATTCAACATGCTTGGGTGATTCATAAGTGTGCTGCTGCATGACATAATCACCCATCTCCATATTTTCTATCTGGCGAGCGCCTTTGACTGACCAGTGCTGACCCAGCGTTGGAAGCACAGGGATACTATCGGGGTCGGCTTTGATTGTGACGTAATACTTCCCACTATTAGTTTTGTAAGAGTCTTTCGCCAGCGGTACACCGCTGAATATCACCATCTTGTTCGAGCGATAAGGGATACTGGTGACACGCATTTGGTCTTCATGCAAAGCGCTATTCATCGTGGCATCAACCCCATTTCGGATAAAGTTTCAGATAGCTCACCAAAGCGCTCAAGTCGCTTTTCAAGCTCCCTGACCTTGGCTTTCAATTCAATGTTCTCAGCTTCTAATGACGACACCCGTTTTGAATCGAGCAGCTTTCGATTTGCTGTGTTGTCGTAGGCTTGAGGTTTGCCCTCATTTTTGTTGGCAGCGTCGCTCAACGGTGGCAGGACACCTTTGCCGCGCAGTTTATCTTCTAAGGCTTTGAGCGCTTCTTTGAGGGCAGGGTTTTGGTTTAACGCCGATTTTCCACAGCCGATGCCCTTTGCCACCTCGTTTCGATTAAGCTGACCTCGGAACATGATTTGCTTAAAGTCATCGTCCGTCTGTGTGGCTTTCCACACTTCAAATGCTTCCAAGTTTTGCTGTGCTTTCTGCTGACCACTTGCCATGTTATCTCTCGCTATATCGTAATTCGAGGTTTAGCTCTATTTCTACTTATTGCTGCGCTCAACGTCTTGTAAGGTCTTTTGAAACACATCCATGACACTTGGGTTAGTTTTGCCTATGCTGGATAACTTTTGAATGAAAGCCTGAAGCTTACCAATCTCTGACTGTGCGACCGTAAGTTGCGCTTCCAGCTGTATCACCTTTTCTGCTAAATCCACGTCTTTTTGCAAGTAAGTAAGCAATTCCTTGTTTTCAGGCGAAACAGGCTTGCCCCTTAAGACTTGCTTTTTCTGTTTGTACTCGTGCTTGATATTGGCGTACTTGTCGAGCGTTTGCCTCGTGGTTGCAATACCTAAGCTGGATTCTACTTTTGTGACTAATAAATCCCATGTTAACTTGCCTTCCCAGCTTCGAATAAGGGCCTGTATGGAAATTTGTTGGTCGGTTTCTAGTGATTTAAGTGCCATATTGTTTACCCTAGAGTGAGTCCAGAAAGCCTAAGAAATTATCCGTTGCTTCATCTTGGTTTTTGTCGTTTTTTGCCTCAATAGCAGCTTGCAGGGCTTGTTCGGCATCAGGCAACGCTAACTTTTGCTCTTCCACCGTTTGGGTCTCTAAGTTAGTGATTCTTATGCTGTTTGAGCGAGCTAGCAAGCGCACCATACGACCTTCTTCTATTGCCTCATCGGACAGCACTTCAATGAGTTTTTTTAGCATGCAAGTATTGCGATAATAGGTTTTGTACCACTTGTGCTGCCCTTCACTTGTTTCAAAGTTGATAGACGCTTGAATCCTCTCCAAGTTGTGCGTTTGCACTTTCAAATCCTTTTGGAGTAAGTCTATTGCCTCCCTATCATGGGTTACATGACAAGAAGATGAGCATAACGCACATTGCGTCTCAAACTCCGACATATAAGTACAGGGTGAGAGGGCAAGGTTTTGATCGCAAAAGCCTGTCTCATGAACAAAAGTCGGCGTTTCATTGTCGATAGCCTCATTAAATTGTTCCATGGTCGAGAGACGAAGCTTTAGCTTATTTTCGACCTCGCTTTCTGGTTCATTAGAGTAAGAGATATCCCCAATGACAGAAGCGTTTTGAGCGTCAGTGGTATGGATATAGGTCAGTGTCTGCTCGGCGCTCTTTCTGCCTGACAACATAGAAATAAGGTGGTGAGGCAGTCCTTTTTTCGCAAGAAAATCATTTTGCCAATGGCGCAGTTGGTGCGGCTTGAGCAAAAAGCTGGATGAGAACCCGTGTCGCTCAAAGAGCGTAAGCCGATTTTTATTGCCTTTTATTAGGTCGTCAGAAAAGAGGTCACTTAGCGAACTGGTTGGCACTAAAAGAAAGGGGTGTTTCACTTGGCCGCCAAACTGCTTTTGTGTGTAGGCAAATAGTGCGCTCTCAAAATCGACATGCTTAGTTTTATGCTTGTTGTAACCTTTTAGGTGAGATTGATTCATCTCGATGATGTGATTCTGAAACTCTGCCACGGTGAGTTCTTTCTTCGCTGCTGTGTACTTATCGTATTGAGACTGAATTGCGAGAGGACATCCTGTAAGCGCTTGAGAGTAAGGGCAATGTCCTTTAAACACCAGAGTGTCGAAGGCTTCAAGCTGTGCTATGGGCTTGATGAACTTTGGATTATGCGGGCTTTGTACAGCTGTTTTGTCGGTTGCCCCTTTTGTGTCAGGCGTGACGCGCACACATTTGTCACTACCGTCAAAAAAGCCGAGCAGCAAACCAAGATGTAATAGGTTGGTTGATTTGCTCATGGAAGGCTTAAGCAGGGCAATATTCTCATCGCTGGGCTTAAATTCACCGAGCACTTCTTTTAGAGGGCGGTTCGGCTTTTGATAGAACCGAGCCAGCGCTCTTGCAGGCTCTGTAGCGAGAATTGTGTAGTGCAAGGCTCTGTCTAAGCTATCGACCATTTCTGCATTAATGTGGTTTGCATTATCCTTGTACCCCTTCGAACCTCGCCAGTTGAGGTAATGCACCGTTTTTTTCTTGCCATCGACAACTTGTGTGTGAGGCTTTATGCGTTGCACTGTTAAAAGCACTTGCTCTGCGCCGATTCGATTGGGTGAAGCCATGCCAAGTGCTGCCATTGTGCAACTAAAGCTGTCTCGCTGCTCTTGCGTTGGTAATAAAAGAGGTTGCCAAGCCTCAACATTTTCCTTGTCACCATCCTGATAGGCTGGAATAACATCATAGAAGATAGCCCCGAGCGCCAGTAATGCGTTTTTCGACGGAAGCTTGTTTTGTTCCGCTTGCAATGCATCATCGCCACTTTTACGGCTAACTGTTTCGTTGGTAGTATTGATGTCGGGTTGACAGCTTTTCGCGAGCATTTTATGTTGATGCAGCCAGTTGATAAAAGGTGTTAAGTTAGCGCTGTATGTCATCAGGTTGATGGCAGATTGAATCCTTTCAAGGGTGGCGGTCGCGATATTCTCATTTAGGTGGCAAAGGAAGAGTCTTGCGGCTGTGATTTTATTTCTTTTAGAGTTTATAGATATGTTTTCTTTCAATATATCAAGTGTATAGGTGAATAATAAGTCATGCGTCTCAGGTGCTAATCGATCCTCGTCCGTGAAGCGCGTTCCCACGCTTGGCCTATTTCTATTTAGATTACAAAACAAAATATTCTGGGCTCTGTTGTCACTGTCGGTAAACGTGACAGTAATATCCTCCCATGATGCAGGCTCACCTTGAGCGTTGGTAAATCCAATCAGAGGCTGCGCTTTCTTTTTGGCGACGTAAGCGTGTTGATTATCAATATAGCGGTTAATCTGACTCATTTGCACTCTCCCACTTTCATGGTTTTTCGTTCTTCGCACAGCATAATTGTCACTCTGATATAGAGAATAATGGTTTGCAGTCGTTTAACCGTAGCGGGGTGGCCTGATTGACTATTAATCGCCAGTTTACGCTCTGCCTTATCTAAATATTGCTGATGGTTTGCGGTTTCCAAAGGTCGAAAGTTATCACAGGGATAGCACCCCATTGGGGCGGCTCCCTTTGATTGACAGCTTGAGCAGTTGGTCGGGTTAAGTTTGTGTCCCATCTCTTCATCAAACGGGCTTTTCACCTTAAAGTCAGCGTGTTGCTGTAATTCTTTCGAAGATACGCTATCAAAACGTTGTATGACACTGTTACCCGCAAAGGCTTCGTCAATTTTGACTCGTTCAGGCGCTTTTAAATCAAGGTAATTTTGTATTGCTTCTATCGTGACACCTGTAATGGCGGCAACTTGCGCAGGGCTTAACCCCATCCAAGCGGCGAGGGTTAACTGGGTATGACGCCAGCGATTATTTTTAAATTCAAGAGGCAGATGAACGAGGCGATCACTTTTAATATCGAGCTTTTTTTTGAAGAGGTAAATAATGCTGCTTATCAGAGAACCTGAAGAGGTGTGAAATGCTTCGGATGTATCGCTCACGGATTGAAAGAGACTCTCTTTTGTATCAAATTTCGCGGAGAATACACTTTGGTCTGGAAACAAGGGGAGTCGTTGCATCAGCTCTTTTGTTTCACTCTCAGAGAGGACAACGCCGCTCTTGCTCAATGAAGCGCAAAGGAAGGTTTCGTACACTTGGTAATACTGAAGCAACAATTCAGACAGATTTGGCTCCAGGCGATGAGAACGTGACTCGGCATCGACTCTAAACGCTCCATTTTTACCTTTGAAGGTTCGTAGGTGCAATTGCTCTACATCAGAAAAATGATGCTGTGTTAAAGGTTGCCAATCACGGTTGCTTTCTTTGTGCGACTTAAATGTTTGACCGACCCGCAAAAGGTCACACCATTTAATTTTAACCAGTTGGGTAGGTCTTCTTACAATTGCCACCATCAATTGGCAAGCCAGAACGTTTCTAAGGCGAGTGAAAGGCTGTGCTGTTGCAATCTCACTGCTGAGTGCATGGAGGGTTTCAATTCTTAGTGCTTCAAGAAGGTTATCACGCTCGATTTCACTGTAAGCCCCCGTTGTTTCATCAAGGATATTTTTTGAGCCACCTTGTCTGCCTAAACTCTCATTCTTAACGAGGTCATAGAGCGGAGTAAGAAGACTGCTGTTGTACACATGACTTCGTTTGCTAAATGCGGATAGGGCATCTTTTACTGTCTTTTTATAGCTCGTGAGCGTTAACCACCACGCCTCAAAAGTCGTTGGCTCTAAGTAATCGCAAATGGTTTTTAAGGTGCTGACATGCCCACTTATGCTTGAATAAGCATAATGTTTGGCAGCGTGCGCGATAGCCAGTCGTAGGTCGAGAAAGGCTTCGCTATCTAACGCATTCATCCAGCCAAGGTAAAGCGGCTTCTTGTAGCCAAGCAACCATTCATCAGAAAAGAGATCAAACTCGTAACCCGTTTCTTTTGGTTGAAAAGTTCGTTTACCTTCATAGCTTTTTTTTAAGCTTTTAAGTTCAGCGCTGTTCATTTGCTACCTCTCAGGTTGGGTACGGATTGGCTCAGGTTCTTGGATGAAATTTCAGCTACCGTCATGGCTAACTGGAACTCGTTGTAGACTGATGCCATTTTTGAATCTTCTACCCAACCCATTGCATATTTGCGAAGGTCTTCGATTTTATCCGGTGAGAACCCTTTGGCTTTGGCTTTGTTTTCAAAGATTTCATTCCACTTATGACGAAGTAGATGTGGATGTAGTGCTATCCCAACACAATCTCCAATCGTCTTAATGACTTTGTGAATTGCGTTGTAAGACATTGGCTTTCCGATAGTTCTTCCTTTTTCTGAGATGAAAACGAAATCATGTTCATGAGAGTTTGGTGTACTTTTGCGCACTGTTTCGATGTAGAGCTTAATCAGCTTCATTAAATCGTGAGAGATTGAAACAGATAATGCTTTTGTTTTGTTTGCAGCGGGAAGACGCCTTGTGTCCGTAGGGTCATCGGGGGTTCGGGTGAGCAGGAATCTAGGATTGTCCCAATCGTCCACTAAATCACTCACTTTCAATTTCAAGACAGCCCCAACACGAACACCTGTATCAATCAATATCTGAGTGATAATTTGATTTCGAAGCTTGCTCGACTTGAAGGGGTTGTTTGAAGAACGCTCTTGAATAACCTCTAATAAATTAAAAAATTTATCGGATGGAATGACCGATTCAAGGGGATCTTTTGTGATGGTATTGTCTTTTCGGGAGCTAGAAATTGCTGTACTGATGTAGAGTTTGAATTTATTAAATTGGTCATCCGTGGAGATTTGCTGCTCAGTCTCAGCTTTATCGTAGTGATGGCACACATATAAAAATTCAATGTAGGCTTTAAGACGGTTGAGGCGTTGATGAAAAGTATGCGCTGATACTTCTGGTTGACTGTTGGTTGTCGCATGGATTGCATCCCTAATTCTTTTATCGGTAAGGCTAACTACAGTGCCGCTTTCGCTCTCATCCTCAGTGTCCACATAGAATTTACAAGCACGAATATAACCGTCTATTTCCTCGATAGATAGAAAAGAGCCACTTGCTACACGCTCGACAAGGTCAATGTTCTTTTGCATGAAGAAGCAGTACAAAAATTTCAACTCATAAGCATATTTCTTTCGAGTGTAGAATGATGGTGACTGTTTTGATTTCCCCTTTTTTGAATTCACCTTTGAAAGTGGGGACTTATGATTGCCATTGAGATAAGCGTTAAGGTACAAGCAGCAAGGTAGACCACTCCCGCGAACAACTACGGGAAAAGAAGCGTTATTTATATCTTTGTATATCCTAACTTGAATACTTTCACTCAAACCAATCATTACAAAGCTCGTTATCAGTTACACATAAATATACCATATGTGCTTTTTTAATATTTGTAAAGCAAAAAAAAGGATTCCAACTGGAATCCCTATATTTATCGTACGTTAGTTCTTTACGTTTTTTTTGGTGGAGAGTACTCACACAAGTCTTCAATGATACAGCTGCCACAGCGTGGTTTACGCGCCACACAGGTGTAACGTCCATGAAGAATGAGCCAATGGTGGACATCCAGTTTGAATTCTTTTGGGATGACTTTAAGTAGCTTAGCTTCAACATCATCGACCGTTTTACCCATTGCTAGCTTAGTGCGGTTTGATACACGATAGATGTGAGTATCAACGGCAATCGTTGGCCAACCGAAGGCGGTATTTAACACTACGTTTGCAGTTTTGCGGCCAACGCCTGGAAGGGCTTCTAATGCAGCGCGATCTTCCGGTACTTCACCATTATGTAGGTCAAGCAGCATACGACATGTTTTGATGGTGTTTTCTGCTTTTGAGTTAAACAGGCCAATGGTCTTGATGTACTCTTTTAGGCCATCGACACCTAGACCGAAAATAGCCTGTGGAGTATTAGCCACAGGGTAAAGCTTATCAGTGGCTTTGTTGACGCTGACATCGGTTGCCTGCGCAGATAAGAGCACGGCGATGAGCAACTCGAAAGGGCTGTTCCAATTAAGCTCGGTTTCTGGATTTGGATTGTTTTCTCTCAAACGCTCAAGTATTTCTACTCGTTTTACATTGTTCATAGCGACATTACTTTCAAATAGTTAGGGCTTGAGTTCCGGCGAAGTTCTTTCAAACTTACTCGTTTTAAAATAACAAGTTTCGCAATGGTTCAGGCTTTATCATCGGTTACGCGCTCTTATGAGCGTCATTATTATGTGTACTTGGTCAATCTATTTACCTTCTGAGCGGTTGAGCTACTCAGCACGATTTAAGCTACTGTAACTTATCAGGCATTGGTAACGCGAGCGCGTTCAATAGCTGGTTTTTCTTGTTTTGGCTGTCTAGATTTTGCTTGGTTGTCGATGATGTTTTTCAAAGCAATCAAGAAACCAACACCAATGAAGGCACCGGGTGGTAGCAGGGCTAACAAGAAGCTGTTATCAAATTGGAATATCTGGATTCGTAACACCGAAGCCCAATCACCAAGGAGTAGGTCTGCGCCATCAAATAGAGTTCCGTTACCAATAACCTCGCGCATCGCACCCAATACAACCAGTACCGATGTCATGCCAAGACCCATCCAGAAACCATCTTGAGCAGCAGGTAAAACTTCGTTTTTAGACGCGAAAGCTTCCGCTCGGCCAATGATGATACAGTTGGTTACGATCAGCGGGATAAAGATACCCAAAGAGAGGTAAAGGCCATACGCGTAGGCGTTCATCAGAAGTTGAACACAGGTTACTAGTGAAGCAATGATCATCACGAACACTGGAATACGCACTTCTTTTGGCACATGGTTTCGAACCAAAGATACAGACACGTTCGAGCCGACTAGTACAAGCAAGGTAGCGATACCTAATCCAAGAGCGTTAGTCACAGTCGAAGAGACAGCCAACAGCGGACATAAGCCAAGGAGTTGTACTAGGGCAGGGTTATTGGCCCACATGCCATTTTTGATCAGTGTTTTATGGTCACTCATTATTCACCACCACAATTTAGAGGTTGAGCAAGCAATGCTTGGTTGTTTTGATTAACGTATTGCACCGCTTGTTTCACTGACTTAACGACAGCTCTTGGCGTAATGGTTGCGCCAGTGAACTGGTCAAAGTCACCACCATCTTTACGAACCTTCCAACGGTCAAGATTAGAATCCGTCACTTGCTTACCAGCAAATGAGAGAATCCAATCACTCACACGCAAATCAATCTTATCACCCAAACCTGGAGTTTCTTGGTGAGAAAGCACGCGAGTACCTAAAATAGTACCGTCGATCTTCATTCCAACAATCACTTTAATCGCGCCGTTGTAGCCGTCTGGGGCAATCGCTTCGATCGCAATCGCGCTTGGCTCACCATTGAGTTTAGCAATGTAAGCTGGCATCGCTTGTTCAGTCCCCAACTCTTCTGCTTGAACCAGAGTACAGGCTGAAAACAGTTCATTATCGTGCAGATCGTGCGGGATCACTTGATTAAGCACGGACAGTAATTGAGCCTGTTCTTGCTGCTTAATCTGATCTTTGGTCAGGTAGTGAGTAACGGCCACCAAACCTGTCGAAGCGCAGGCAAAAATCGCAAGTACAAGACCGTTTTTCTTAATTGCATTTAGCATGGTATCCGCTCCTTAGTGGCCGTATGTACGAGGTTTGGTGTAGTAGTCAATCAGTGGAACACACATGTTGGCTAACAATACAGCAAACGCCACGCCATCAGGGAAGCCACCCCAACTGCGGATAATAAAGACTAACCCGCCAATCAGAGCGCCAAATACCAAGCGACCTTTCACTGTCGTCGAGGCGGAAACCGGATCGGTTGCAATGAAGAATGCACCAAGCATGGTTGCGCCAGACAATAGGTGAATGGTTGGCGAAGCGGTTTCACCGGGAGTGAACATCAAGAACACTAGGCTAAATAGGGTCAAACTGGCCAGAAATGCCACTGGGATATGCCATTGAATCACGCGTTGTTTGATCAACACAAGGCCACCAACAAGGTAAGCAAGGTTTACCCATTCCCAGCCTACACCAGCTAACCAGCTAAATTGAGGTTGAGACAGAGCTTCAGAAGCCGTGTTGCCTGCCGTTAGTGCGGTTTTGAAGGCATCGAGTGGCGTCGCCATAGTGGTGCCATCAATACCAAGGCGTGCTTGTTGAAGAGACAAACCTTCATTATTGAAACCAGTAAAGATCATCAAGAAGGAGTCAACAAAGCTCGTAGCTTCAGCAGTTAAACTGGTCGGCGCATTCCAACTGGTCATTTGAACTGGGAATGAGATCAGCAAAACAACATAAGCCACCATCGCAGGGTTAAATGGGTTTTGCCCAAGGCCGCCATAAAGGTGTTTTGCGATGATGATAGCGAAGAACATACCTATCACTAGAATCCACCACGGAGAGTGTGGGGGAATAGCGACACTGAGCAGCCAAGCGGTCACAACCGCACTGTAATCTCGCAATGCCATCACAGGCGGACGTTTTCTTAGCAGCATTACAGCGGCTTCAAAGGTAACAGCAAGTGCAATAGCAAATACTAACTGGATGAGCGTACCCCATCCAAAGAAGTAGGTTTGAGCTAGTAGACCTGGCAATGCACAAATAGCGACCCATTTCATGAGTTCAGGGGTGCTTCTACGATTGTGCGCGTGCGGTGAGCTGGCGATAAAGAAGGCCACTACTCTTTCTCCTCATTATTCTTTTTGTCTTGCTCTTGCTGCGTCTTTCTTGCTTTAGCACGAGCAATCGCTGCAGCAACCGCTGCTTTTTTAGGGTCGACTGGTTCTTGTTGAGTTTCAGCCTTTAATTCAACTACAGGTTCAACCACAGATTCAGGTGTTTCTGCTGATTCTTCCTGTTTCGCTTGTTGTGCCTTTCTTGCTTTAGCGCGAGCTATTGCAGCGGCAACAGCAGCTTTTTTAGGATCCACTGGTTCTGATTGAATTTCAGCTTCCACTTCTATTTCAGGAGCGATTGCTTCTGCTTCGACCTGCTTAGCTTGCTGTGCTTTCTTCGCTTTGGCGCGAGCAATAGCTGCAGCGACTGCATCTTTTTTTGCATCACCAGAGCTTTCAGCTGAAGCTTCGCTTTTTGTTTGAGTAGAAGATTCAGCTTGTTGTGCTTTCTTTGCTTTAGCGCGAGCAATAGCCGCAGCGACAGCATCTTTCTTAGCATCGCCAGAACTTTTAACCGGAG
>NZ_JBFSTC010000010.1:18737-88039 GCF_041466605.1 Vibrio sp. 10N.247.310.17
AGCTTCGCTTGCTGTTGGAGTAGAAGATTCAGCTTGTTGAGCCTTCTTGGCTTTAGCGCGAGCAATAGCCGCAGCGACAGCATCTTTCTTGGCATCGCCAGAGCTTTTAGCTGGAGCTTCACTTTCGGTTTGAGCAGCTGATTCTGCTTGTTGTGCTTTCTTCGCTTTAGCACGAGCGATAGCTGCAACAACAGCATCTTTCTTAGCATCGCCAGAACTTTTAACCGGAGCTTCGCTTGCTGTTGGAGTAGAAGATTCAGCTTGTTGAGCCTTCTTGGCTTTAGCACGAGCTATTGCAGCAGCGACAGCATCTTTCTTAGCGTCACCTGATTTTTCAACCGGAGCTTCAGAAGCTGATTCTGTTTGTTGTGCTTTCTTGGCTTTAGCGCGAGCTATAGCTGCAGCGACCGCATCTTTCTTAGCATCGCCAGTACTTGCAACTGGAGCCTCGCTTTCTGTTTGAGTAGAAGATTCCACTTGTAGAGCCTTCTTGGCTTTAGCGCGAGCAATAGCCGCAGCAACCGCGTCTTTCTTAGCGTCACCTGATTTTTCAGCAGGAGCATCAGTTGCTGCTTGTTGTGCCTTGCGCTCTCGAGCTTGTCGTTTACGTTCTTCACGCAGTTTCGACATTTCAGAATTGTCTGGTTCAGCGCTATCCGCTTTCTGAGCCGCAGCTTGTTTTGCTTTTGCCTTGGCAATCGCAGCAGCAACCGCAGGTTTCACCGCTGGTTCCGCAACAGGAGCTTGGTCTGCCGCGGCTTTTTGCGCTTTAACGCGAGCAATCGCAGCTGCAATCGCATCATCACCATCCGCAGATTTCATATCTTTACGACGGTTGTCAGCTGCTTTCTTAAAGCGGTTTTCACGTTCTGCTTTGTCACGCTCCATACGAGCGTTTTTCTCTTCGAAACGAATCTTGGCGCGCTCTGCTGCAGCGGCTTCATCTTTTCGAGTTTTGATCTCAGCTTTTGCTTGGCGGTAGTACTGAACAAGAGGAATTTCACTTGGGCAGACAAATGCACAAGCACCGCATTCAATACAGTCTTTAATATTCAGTTCTTCACACTTATCCAACTCGTTGGCTTTCGCATGCCATTGCAGTTGTTGAGGAAGAAGTGATGCGGGGCAAGCCTCGGCACACGCGCTACAACGAATACATTCCATCTCGTAAGTGCTTGGAGAGATCTCACGACGCGTTGGCGCTAAAATACAGTTCGACGTTTTAGTGATTGGCACATTGGCATGTGGCAAGGTGAAGCCCATCATAGGGCCACCCAAAATTAAACGCGGAAGCTTTTTATCGGCTTTGTAGCCAAACTCTTCAAGTAACTCATGTACTGGTGTGCCTAATAGCGCCCAAACATTACGAGGTTGCTTAAAGGTTTTACCGGTTAATGTCACAACGCGGTTAACCACAGGTTCGCCGTCAATTACCGCTCGCTTAATCGAGTAAAGAGAGCCGACGTTCTGAACCAAAACACCAATGTCTGCAGGGATGCCGCCAGCCGGAACCTCTTTATTAGTAAGGATCTTTATCAGCTGTTTCTCACCACCTGAAGGGTATTTAGTTGGGATAACACGAATGACGATATCTTTGTCTTTCGCTGCAATCTCAAGTGCTTTTATCGCGTCTGGTTTGTTGTCTTCAATGCCGATAACCGTCAGCTTTGGTTGAAGAATGTGTTCAACCACTTCGATGCCTTTTAATACTTCGTCGGCATGTTCTTGAAGCAACTTGTCATCAGAGGTGATGTAAGGTTCACATTCCGCAGCATTGACGATCAAAATGTCGGTACGACCTAAGCCTGATTGAAGCTTCTTAGCCGTAGGGAAGCCTGCGCCGCCCATGCCTGAAATACCAGCTTGGCGAATCACATCAAGCAGTTCGTCAGAGGTCTTTGTCGAGAAATCTTCAACTGGATTTTTTTCAATCCAAGCGTCTAAGCCATCAGGTTTAATAACCACGCACACGTCGCTCAAGCCAGAAGGGTGAGCGGTGGTTCGTGGTTCGATAGCGGTAATCACACCCGATGTTGGTGCATGTACTGGCAAAGTAAAACCAGTCTCTAAGGCCGTCAGTTGTTGACCTTTGAGTACGGCATCACCGACAGCAACCAATAAGTTACCAGGCTTACCGATGTGCTGTTTCACTGGAAGAACGATTTCTTCTGGGAGCCTTGCATGCACGATATCAGTAGTATTCGACTGTTTCTTGTTTTCAGCAGGGTGCACACCGCCCGGGAAGTTCCAAATTGAGCCCGTGCGAATTTGTTCAATTAAAGAGATCATACTAACCCTATGCCTTAGGCTCTGACGCGGTCGCATCAGTTGCTTGGTTAGTGATATCAGTAACAGGAATGATGTTCATCTGCCATTTCCAATTTTCAGTCGTTGTTGCCACTGGAATCATTTCGATACAGTCAGTAGGGCACGGTGCGACACATAGATCACAACCTGTACATTCATCTTTGATTACTGTGTGAAGTGCCTTGGTGCCACCAACAATGGCGTCGACAGGGCAAGCTTGAATGCATTTGGTACAGCCAATACACATATCTTCATGGATGAAGGCAACGGTTTTTACTTTGTTATCTAAGTCATGAACGGAGTCTTCAACTTCTACGCCCATTAAATCTGCTAGCTTTTCAATAGTTGCTTGGCCGCCAGGAGGACATTTGTTGATCTTGTCTCCGTTAGCGATCGCCTCTGCGTATGGGCGACAACCAGGGTAGCCACACTGGCCACACTGAGTTTGCGGCAATATAGTGTCGATTTGATCGACGATCGGATCGGCTTCAACTTTAAAACGGATAGAAGCAAAGCCCAAAATAGCGCCAAAAACAGCGGCTAAAACGGCGAGTGCAATGATTGCAATTAAGATGGTACTCATTCTTACTTCACCAACCCAGTAAAGCCCATAAATGCCAGAGACATTAGGCCTGCTGTGATCATCGCAATCGACGCGCCTTTGAATGGCATTGGAACATCAGCAACCGCAATACGTTCACGCATCGCAGCAAATAGGATCAATACAAGAGAGAAACCAACCGCTGCGCCGAAACCATAGATGATCGACTGAATGAAGTTGTGGTTTTCATTGATGTTCAGAAGTGCCACACCTAATACCGCACAGTTGGTGGTGATAAGAGGCAGAAAGATACCCAATAGGCGATAAAGGGTAGGGCTAGTTTTGTGAACGACCATTTCCGTAAATTGAACAACCACCGCAATAACCAAGATGAAACTCATGGTACGCAGGTATTCAATACCCAGAGGGGTAAGGATGTAGGTTTCTACTAGGTATGCAGATACCGACGCTAACGTTAGAACGAAAGTCGTCGCGAGGCCCATGCCAATAGCAGTCTCCAACTTCTTGGAGACGCCCATAAATGGACATAGCCCTAAAAACTTCACTAGCACAAAGTTATTGACTAGCACTGTGCCAACCAACAACAAAAGGTATTCGGTCATAATGGATTAATTCTTGAGATTCCGATCCCGATATTATCCTGTTTTGCTCACCTAATAACAACCAAGGATCACTAGGGATTTAGACACTTGGTGAAAAAAACATCAGGTAATCGATTGATTACCAAAGCTGCAGTAAGTATAGACATAGATTTTGACGGTGTGAGCGTGCAGCGGTATATCACAATGATCTTTGTCTGATCATTTGAGTACTCAGTGATTTCACTTTTGTCTTCGGCCAAAAGGTCGAAATTGGTTGAAGTAAATAGCGAACTTTTGAGTCAATTGATTGTTGCTAACTCAAGGCTGTTGCTCGGTTGCTTAGAGGGCTTTTAGGAAAGTGAGTACGTTAAAACGCAAAAAGCCGCATCGAGTGATGCGGCTTCTTTAAATTTGGCCCCCTTGTCGAGACTTGAACGCGGGCGGCTAGGTTTGTGACATTAACTTGGAACAAGTTAGTCGCAGTTATATACGAAAAAAGCCCAATCTTTCGATTGAGCTTTTTTCTGAATTTGGCTCCCCTTGCAAGACTTGAACTTGCGACATACGGATTAACAGTCCGCCGTTCTACCAACTGAACTAAAGGGGAATTGCTTGTTAGCGACGCGAATTCTAATAAGACTCCTATTTTCTGTCAATAAAAAATAGCAGAAAAAAACAAGATAAAAAACTTTACTTTCTTGAACGCCTTATCAGATTTAGCTTTGCTTTAGTTATCCACCAAAATTGTGGATAAGTATGTGCGTGAAACTTTAACAACAATAATTGGGATAAATCTGAAAATGTTAAAATCTGCGGTAACGTGATGTATTTAAAAGTTTTATATCGAAACATTACGATTGTATAACTTTTTAAGATTATAAAATAAACAGTAAAACAAGTGCTATTTTTAGATTTTTTGGGGAAAAGTAGTGGATTAAAAATCGAGTAATTTAGCTGAAGAGATCTTGCAGGGGCACAGATAATACCAAGTTCCAAAAATAAAAGCTATAACTGATATCTAATCTTAAGATGCATTTCTCTAGATAATAGTTGCAACGACACTCCTCCTAGAGTGACAATGACCTGATTAAATAAACAGTATGGAAATGGCGACCTATGAGTAAACTCTTTGACTTGGTATCGGACTACAGTCCGTCCGGTGACCAGCCGACGGCAATTACCAAATTACTAGATGGACTAGATTCTGGTTTGGCGCATCAAACTCTATTAGGGGTAACGGGCTCGGGTAAAACCTTTACGCTTGCCAATGTCATTTCCCAATCACAAAGACCTGCCATTCTGTTAGCACCGAATAAGACGTTGGCTGCTCAACTTTATGGTGAGATGAAATCCTTCTTTCCAAATAATGCCGTTGAGTACTTCGTATCTTACTACGATTACTACCAGCCTGAAGCGTATGTACCAACCACGGATACGTTCATTGAGAAAGATGCGTCGGTGAATGCTCATATCGAGCTGATGAGACTTTCGGCGACCAAGGCCTTATTAGAGCGAAAAGACGCCATCATTGTGGCTTCTGTATCGGCTATCTATGGTCTTGGTGATCCTAAATCGTATTTGAAAATGATGCTTCACTTGAGTCGTGGTGAGGTCATGGATCAGCGTGATATTTTGCGCCGTTTGGCGGAGCTACAATATTCAAGAAACGACGTCGCATTTGAACGAGGTCAATTCCGCGTGCGTGGTGAAGTGATTGATATCTTCCCGGCTGAATCTGACCAAGATGCCGTGCGAATTGAAATGTTCGATGATGAAGTGGATTGCATCAGTATCTTTGACCCACTAACTGGTGCGGTTAAGCAAAGAGACCTGCCTCGCTTTACGGTTTATCCAAAAACGCACTATGTCACTCCACGAGAGAAAATCCTTGAAGCGATTGAGAAGATTAAGGATGAGTTGCGTGATAGAGCTCAATATTTAAAAGACAATAATAAGCTTCTAGAAGAACAGCGTATCTCTCAAAGAACTCAGTTTGATATCGAGATGATGACCGAGCTTGGCTTCTGTTCTGGTATCGAAAACTATTCACGATACTTGAGTGGCCGTGCTGAAGGGGAAGCGCCTCCGACGTTATTTGATTACTTGCCTGATGATGGTCTGTTGATTATCGATGAGTCACACGTGACCGTGCCGCAAATTGGCGCCATGTATAAAGGTGACCGTTCGCGTAAGGAAACTCTAGTTGAGTTTGGTTTCCGTCTGCCTTCGGCATTGGATAACCGTCCAATGAAGTTTGAAGAATTTGAGTCTATAGCCCCGCAAACGATTTTTGTGTCGGCCACGCCGGGTCATTATGAGATTGAGAAATCAGATGGTGAGATTGCTGATCAAGTGGTGCGTCCTACTGGCTTACTTGACCCGGTTATTGAAGTAAGGCCTGTCGCTACTCAAGTTGATGATTTACTGTCTGAGATAAGAATACGTTCTGTTAAGGAAGAGCGTGTGCTTGTCACGACGCTAACTAAACGAATGGCAGAAGACTTAACCGAATACCTTAGTGAGCATGGTGTTAAGGTTCGTTACTTGCATTCAGATATCGATACCGTTGAGCGTGTAGAGATCATTCGAGACCTACGTTTGGGCGAGTTCGACGTGTTAGTGGGCATTAACTTACTTCGTGAAGGTTTGGATATGCCTGAAGTGTCGCTGGTGGCGATTCTTGATGCTGATAAAGAGGGTTTCTTACGTTCTGAGCGTTCTCTGATTCAAACCATTGGTCGTGCAGCTCGTAACTTGGAAGGTCGAGCTATCTTGTATGGTGACTCGATTACCAAATCAATGAGAAAAGCGATTGATGAAACTGATCGTCGTCGTGAGAAACAGCAAGCCTATAACGAAGAGCAAGGTATCACGCCACAAGCGCTTAAACGTAATATCAAAGATATTATGGAGCTGGGTGATCTAACCAAGTCGAAGCAGCAGCGCCAATCGAAGCAAGTTCCTCTATCTAAGGTTGCAGAGCCTTCTGAAAGTTATGCAGTACTTACACCGCAACAGCTTGATAAAGAGATCAGCAAGCTAGAAGCTGCGATGTATCAGCATGCTCAGAACCTAGAATTTGAATTGGCAGCACAGAAGCGTGATGAAATTGAGCAACTAAGAAAGCAGTTTATTACCAACAGCTAATCTCACTTTTCACTTAAGAAGTTGATCCCCTCAAGACAAGAATTGAGAGTGTTTCAGGCAAAAAAACAGCCAGTAGTAAATGTTCTACTGGCTTACGTTTGTGAACACTCGGTCCACTAACAACGTCAGTTGGCTAGGTGACCCGAAGGTCATTTATACCGTTGCATCGTTCGTGCCAGATAGATAAAACATTGATTATTTGAAGTAAGTAAAAAAACACACTACAAATATTGTGGCTAATTTGCATAATGCAAAGCGGAATGCGACTATAATAAGAAATGCAAATTATAAATGGCTAGGATATGCAATCAAAAACGCTAGATAACAAATCGAAGTATTTGTTGATGGTCGAGGATACCGCTTCGGTAGCAGCTTTATATCGCTCGTATCTTACACCGCTCGAAATTGATATCAACATTGTCGGCACTGGCCGCGATGCAATCGAGAGTTTGAATCATCGAATCCCAGACCTTATTTTATTAGATCTACGTCTGCCTGACATGACGGGTATGGACGTGCTATTTGCTGTAAAACAAAAATACCCTGAAGTTCCGGTTATCTTCATGACGGCTCACGGTTCTATCGATACCGCCGTAGAAGCCATGCGTCATGGTTCTCAAGATTTCCTTATCAAGCCGTGTGAAGCCGACCGACTCCGTATTACGGTGAACAACGCGATCCGCAAAGCCACCAAACTTAAAAATAGCTCGGAACATCCGGGAAACCAAAATTACCAAGGCTTCATTGGTAGTAGCCAAACCATGCAGCAGGTTTACCGAACTATCGACTCTGCAGCATCGAGTAAAGCCAGTATTTTCATCACGGGTGAAAGTGGTACGGGTAAAGAGGTATGTGCAGAAGCTATTCATGCGGCGAGCAAGCGTGGTGACAAGCCTTTCATCGCGATTAACTGTGCGGCTATCCCTAAAGATCTAATTGAAAGTGAGCTATTTGGCCACGTTAAAGGCGCCTTTACCGGTGCTGCAACTGATCGTCAAGGTGCCGCTGAACTTGCTGATGGCGGAACACTATTCCTTGATGAATTGTGCGAAATGGACTTAGAGCTGCAAACCAAGCTGCTGCGCTTTATCCAAACCGGTACTTTTCAAAAAGTTGGCTCTTCGAAGATGAAGAGTGTCGATGTTCGTTTCGTATGTGCAACCAACCGTGACCCTTGGAAAGAAGTACAAGAAGGTCGCTTTAGAGAAGATTTATACTATCGTTTATACGTGATTCCATTGCACCTGCCGCCATTGCGCGAGCGCGGTGAAGATGTCATCGAGATTGCGTACTCGTTACTAGGTTACATGTCGGTTGAGGAAGGTAAGGCGTTTGTGCGTTTTGCTCAGGAAGTGCTTGATCGCTTTAATCAATATGAGTGGCCGGGTAACGTTCGTCAGCTACAAAACGTATTACGGAACGTGGTGGTATTGAATAACGGCAAAGAGATTACTCTCAACATGCTTCCACCACCATTGAACCAACCGATTGAAAACAGCTTGCGCTTGAAAGAGAAGCAGAACGAAGACATCACGGTAAAAGATATTTTCCCATTGTGGATCACTGAGAAGACGGCTATCGAACAGGCCATAAAAGCGTGTGACGGCAACATTCCCCGCGCGGCCGGTTTCTTAGATGTCAGTCCATCGACGATATACCGTAAGTTGCAAACGTGGAATGCGAAGCAGTAATCACCAAACAATAAGAAAATCATAATGACGAAAGTATTAAATCAGCAAAAAGTTGATGAGCTCGCCGGTGAAATAGGGCAAGAGAATGTACCAGTTTTGCTGGAAATCTTCTTAGGTGAGTTGAAAGGCTACTACGAACATCTAGAGATAAATAAAGCGTCGGATACATCTAAGTACCTGGCTGATATAAGCCACGCACTTAAAAGCAGTGCTGCGAGCTTTGGCGCAGACTCTTTGTGTAGTTTTGCGATTAGCTTAGACGCAAAAGTGAAGCAAGCATTGCCTGTAACCGAGATTGATTTCCAAGATATGCAAGAGCTCCTGTTATCAACGTACACTGAATATCAGCAGTTGATGACGGATCTCTAAAGCGGCTAGTTATTAAAGAGACTAAAAAAGGAGCATGATGCTCCTTTTTTGTTTTTACTGGTCTCTGTCGTCTAGCCTAAGCTATAAGCTATAAGCTATAAGCTATAAGCTATAAGCATTAAGCATTAAGCATTAAGCCAGTTGATCCCTAATCGCTTGTTGGAGTTTTAAACGGTCGTGTCGCCAATCTCGGTTAGGAGAGGCAAGATCAGTGGTCACACAATTCCATTGCCCTTCTAATTCAGGGTGTGGTTCATTGCCCAGTACAATGTCTATCTTTCTTGCCTTACAGGTACGTTCACACCACTCCAATTGTTCTTGAAGCGTCATTTTTCCTGCAGGGCCGTGCTCTGGCGAAAGGTTTTCAACGAAGATAACTTTTGCCTTGGTATTTTCCGCGATTGCTTTGCCAATTTCTGGCAGTAGCAGCGGGGGCATCACACTGGTTAAAAAGCTTCCTGGTCCAAGGGCAATGCAGTCTGCTTGCTCAACTGCAGCAACAGCTTCTTTGGTTGCAGGTACTTCTGGAGATAAGTCCATCATGCGCAGCTTTTCTGTCATGTCATCAACGTTAGTTTCGCCAGTTACCCAACGACCGTCCATTGATAAAGCCGTGAGATCGGAAGGGTGCTCAGTCATCGGGACGATATTGACATCGACCTTGAGCATATTTCGAATTAGGTTAATTGCTTCCAATGGGCGAACGGAAAGGTTGTCTAGTGCCGTTAGCATTAGGTTACCTAAGTTGTGACCATCGAGTTCACCTTGACCGCGAAAGCGATATTCAAACATCATCGAACTGATCGAAGGTTCTGTGATTAATTGGTTGATACAGTTACGAGTATCTCCCCAAGCAATACCACCTTGGCAGTCTCGAATTCTTCCGGTGGAACCACCGTTATCTGTTGTTGCAACAATGCCAGTCGCATTGCTACCAAAGTCTTTTAATGCAGCTAGCATACGACCTAAGCCATGGCCTCCACCGATTGCTACGACTTTCTTTGAAGAGTAAATATTCATTTTTTGTTCTTGTTAGATTATTACCAACTATAATTTAGGTTAAATGCTTCTCGTCAGATACTCAACAAGAGTTATTTTGAGGGTTTGATACGTTTTTTTTGCCGATGTGACCCGTTTTTTGTCATCAGAGCTAGATTCACGTACAAATATTAAGTATTTTATTACTCAGCTACTGTGCGTGTGAATATAACGTGCAGTTGCCATAACTCCGAGCTCTCGCATGCTAAGTCGCACAGTGGTATTTGCTGTACCGATACGCATCAAGAGCCAGTGACATGTTGTCACAAGGGCTTAATTGGAAATGATTATGCCTCCCGTGTTTGGAAAGGTGTTCCGTGGCGCAACAATTCGAAGATAGATTCCATCGCAAGTTTTATTACTTGCGCTTGTCGGTTACAGACGTCTGTAACTTTAAATGTACTTACTGCTTGCCAGATGGTTATAAACCGTCAGGGCAAAAAAACTCGTCTTTTTTAAGTGTTCCCGAGATCAAACGTATTGTGAAAGCGTTTGCAGATTGTGGCACCTCTAAGATCCGCATTACTGGCGGAGAGCCGAGCCTGCGTAAAGACTTTCCTGAAATCATACATACTGTTGCTTCTACTCCAGGCATCGAAAAAGTAGCCACGACAACGAATGGCTACCGCATGGAGAAACAAGTAGGGCAATGGCGTGATGCTGGTTTAACCCATATAAACGTGAGCGTGGATAGCTTAGATTCGCGCATGTTCCATCAGATCACTGGTGAGAATAAGTTTACAGAGGTTATGCGAGGCATTGATAAAGCGTTTGAGGTTGGCTTTGAACAAGTCAAAGTCAACGTCGTATTGATGAAAGACCTCAATAGTCAGGAATTACCAGCCTTCCTTAATTGGATCAAAGACAAACCTATTCAATTACGTTTTATCGAGCTGATGAAAACCGGCGAGATGGACGAGTTGTTCGATAAACACCATGTGTCTGGCGTTGCGATCCGCAACCAGCTTATTGCTAATGGTTGGCTGTTAAAAGTCAAAGCCGTTAATGATGGCCCCGCGCAAGTGTTTGTCCACCCAGACTACAAGGGTGAAATCGGTTTGATCATGCCTTACGAGAAAGACTTTTGTGAGAGTTGTAACCGACTGCGTGTTTCTGCGACCGGTAAACTTCACTTATGTCTGTTTGGCGACCATGGTGTTGAACTGAGAGATCTGATTCAAGAGGATCAACAAGAGCAAGAGCTCATTGATCGAATTCAGGCTCAGCTTCAAACCAAGTCCGTTAGCCACTTCTTACACGATGGCAACAGTGGCATGACTCCAAACTTGGCGTCAATCGGCGGTTAACCCGCTATATACTCTAAAGCATTTTATCGCTCAGCTTCTTTAAGCTGGGCGAATCAGTCTAATCATCGAAAAATTTATATAGGTGAACAAATGGGTCACGCAGAAAGCAAATTTCAAGCAGCAAACATCGCAGTACTAACCGTTTCAGATACTCGTACAGAAGAAAATGACACGTCAGGTGGTTACCTAGCTGAGCATGCTAAAGAAGCAGGCCACAACGTGGTTGATAAGCAAATCGTTATCGATGACATGTACAAGATCCGTGCGATCGTATCTCAGTGGATTGCTGACGAAAGCGTTCAAGCGATTATAATCACTGGTGGTACGGGCTTCACCTCTCGTGACAGCACGCCTGAAGCACTTAAACCACTATTCGACAAAGAAGTAGAAGGCTTTGGTGAGCTTTTCCGCCAAGTGTCTTACGAAGAGATTGGTACATCAACGATTCAATCTCGTGCGATTGCGGGTTTTGCTAACCACACGGTTATCTTTGCGATGCCAGGTTCTACAGGTGCGTGCCGTACAGGTTGGACTAAGATCATCAAGCAACAGATGGATGCGAGTCACCGTCCTTGCAATTTCATGCCACATCTTTCTGTATAAGGTGGATTGAGCATGAGCCAATTTACACACATTAACGCGTCTGGCGAAGCGAACATGGTCGATGTATCGGCTAAAGCAGAGACAGTACGTGAGGCGAGAGCAGAGGCTTTCGTTCAAATGTCAGCAGAAACGCTAGAGCTGATTGTTTCTGGCAGCCACCATAAAGGTGATGTTTTCGCAACGGCACGTATTGCTGGTATCCAAGCAGCGAAGAAGACGTGGGACTTGATTCCACTGTGTCACCCTTTGCTACTGACTAAAGTAGAAGTACAACTTGAAGCCATTGAGTCTGAAAACAAGGTTCGTATCGAATCGGTATGTAAGCTTGCTGGTAAGACAGGCGTAGAAATGGAAGCGCTAACGGCTGCTTCTGTTGCTGCACTGACGATTTACGATATGTGTAAAGCTGTTCAGAAAGACATTGTTATCGAGAACGTACGTCTGCTAGAGAAGACAGGTGGTAAATCAGGTCACTTCAAGGTGGAATCATGATTACGGTACTTTTCTTTGCACAAACTCGTGAACTTGTCGGTGTTGATAGCCTAGAGGTCGATGCGCAATACAATACTATTGAAGCGATTCGTAGCCACCTTGTAACACAAGAAGGCAAATGGGATATCGCATTGGAAGAGGGCAAGCTGCTGGCAGCACTCAACCAATCAATTGTACCTTTGACGACTGAAGTGAAAGACGGCGACGAAGTGGCTTTCTTCCCACCAGTTACTGGAGGTTAACCATGAATGACTCTCGAGTTATTGATCCAAGAGTATTAGTGACTGCTGAAGACTTTTCTGTGGGTGACGAATACGATTATCTAGCTCAAGGTACGGCTGCGGGAGCGGTTGTGACGTTTGTAGGTAAAGTTCGCGACATGAACCTTGGCGACAACGTGATTGGTTTGTCTCTAGAACATTATCCGGGTATGACAGAGAAGTCTCTGAGTGAGATCTGTGACCAAGCTGAAGCGCGCTGGCCTATCCAGAAGATGCGAGTGATTCACCGCGTTGGTGACCTAGATATCGGTGACCAGATTGTTTACGTTGGTGTATCCAGTGCACATCGTGGCGCTGCCTTCGAAGCGTGTGAGTTTGTTATGGACTTTCTGAAAACCAAAGCGCCGTTTTGGAAAAAAGAACGTACTACTGAGGCGACTCGTTGGGTTGACTCTCGAGACTCCGACGCGAAAGCAGCGGAGCGTTGGGAGAAATAATCCACTCCCTAGCGTGTTTCGCTCTTAACGTGAAAGTGTATTTCAGGTTGGGACGTAGATAGTAAGAAAGCCGACGTTTGACGTCGGTTTTTTGTGCGTGCTACAAAGTGATTTATAAATAAAAGGTTCTTTAATAAATGGTTAAGCAGTCAAGTTGCATATGAATTCAACGCGTGATTTAGTCTGTCTTGGTGCATTTCCAAATCTGTTTTGGTGCAGTGCTTTATGCTGTTTTGTATAAAGTGATAATCCTCACAAATAGTGCAGTCTATTTAGGGGATATGTGATGTGCAATTAGATTTCATGTGGCATTAATGTTAATTTGCCGACAGTGTTCTAGCATAAGATGCTAAATAAAAGTATCAATTCAGATACATCAACACTAAAGGCTGTTTTTTAATTAATTCCTATGTGTAATTAACTATTCATTAGGTTTTTATTAGAGATTTACACTGTGACCTTGAGTAATTCGGAGAATTATCCGATTTTTTGCGACTTGTTTATGGCAAATTACTTCAATGGTTGATAGTGTGTGCCTCAATCTTTGTAAGGTTTTAGATTTTTATGCTTAAATTTTTAGCTAAATAAATCTAAATCACTGCCGTTCAGTGAACTTAGCAAAGAAGTCATGGATGCAATACGTAAAACTTGGAGTTTATTAAATGTACAAGAATAAAATCACTCAGGCCCTTCTTCTAGGTGCTGGTTTGGCAGTGGCTGCCACTTCTACTCTTTCTATCGCTGCTGAAGTTCCAGCAGGCACAGAACTAGCAAAAGTTCAGGAACTTGTTCGCGGTAACGGTACTGAAGTTGCGACTATCGACCCACACAAATCTCAAGGTGTACCAGAATCTCACGTAATTCGTGATCTTCTAGAAGGTCTAGTGAACCAAGATGGCGAAGGTAATACAATCCCAGGTGTAGCCGAAAGCTGGGAAACGACGGACAACAAAACATTCACTTTCCACCTACGTAAAGATGCAAAATGGTCTAACGGCGATCCTGTAACAGCTGAAGATTTCGTTTACAGCTGGCAACGTGCAGTCGATCCTGCCACTGCTTCTCCATATGCTTGGTACATGGAATATACCAAGATGGTGAACGCGAAAGACATCGTAGCGGGTAAGAAAGACAAGAGTGAGCTAGGTGTTAAAGCTGTAGATGCAAACACGCTTGTTGTTGAACTAGATACAGCGGTACCATATTTCGTAATGATGATGGGCCACACAACAATGAAGCCGGTACATCAGGCGACTGTTGAAAAATTCGGTGACCAATGGACTAAGCCGGGTAACTTTGTAGGTAACGGTGCATTTGCTGTCGATAAATGGGTTGTTAATGAACGCCTAGTACTAAAGCGTAACGATCAATACTGGAACAATGATAAAACTGTTCTTAATAAAGTAACGTTCCTACCAATCGAAAACCAAGTTGCGGAAATGAACCGTTTCCTATCTGGTGAAATCGACTTTACAAATGAACTTCCAACTGAGCACTTCAAGCGCCTTAAGAAAGAGTATGCTGAAGATGTATCTGTAGCGGGTAACCTATGTACTTACTACTACATCTTTAACACTAAGAAAGCACCATTTGATGATGTTCGTGTACGTAAAGCAATTTCTTACGCAATTGACCGCAATATCGTAAGTGACGCAATCTTAGCGCAAGGTCAAAAACCAGCTTACTTCCTAACACCTGAAATTACAGCTGGCTTTAACCCTGAACTTCCTGCTTACGGCAAGATGTCTCAAAAAGAACGTAATGAAGAAGCTGCACGCCTTCTTGAAGAAGCGGGTTACGGCAAAGACAACCCACTAAACTTCAACCTACTTTACAACACGTCTGAAAACCATAAGAAGATTGCTGTAGCGTTGGGTTCTATGTGGAAGAAAACACTGGGTCTTAAAGTAACGCTTGAAAACCAAGAGTGGAAAACTTACCTATCTTCTAAAGATTCAGGTGATTTCGAAGTAGCACGTGCTGGTTGGTGTGGTGACTACAACGAAGCGTCGTCATTCCTAACGCTAATGAAGAGTAACAACACTACCGGTGGTGTTCACTACGATAGCGCTGAGTACGACCAAATCATTAATAAAGCACTTAACTCTACATCAGCAGAAGAGCGTGAAGCACTTTACCTAGAAGCTGAGGCGTTAATGGCTAAAGACATGCCTATCGCACCTATCTACCAATACGTGAAATCACGTCTACTAAATCCGCACGTTGGTGGCTTCCCTACTAACAACGCGGAAGATAAGATCTTCTCGAAAGACTTATACATCAAAGCTCAATAATAAGAGCTTAGATTCTAAAAAGTTAATATAACTGTAACGATACAGACACTACATGCGCAGGGCGCGCATGTAGCGTCTTTCTAATTTTAATTGTCACAGACTGAAAGAGTGAGTTTATGCTTAAATTCATTATGAAAAGGATATTTGAAGCGATTCCAACCATGTTGGTGTTGATCACTATATCTTTCTTTCTCATGCGTTTCGCACCGGGTAACCCGTTTTCAAGCGAGCGTCCATTACCGCCAGAAGTTATGGCTAACATCGAAGCTAAATATGGCTTAGATAAACCTGTATTTGAACAGTACACCACGTACTTGACCAACATCCTTCAGGGTGATTTTGGTCCATCTTTTAAATACCAAGATTACACAGTAAATGAGCTGATCGCGGTTGCGCTTCCAGTATCTGCGAAGGTAGGTTTTGTTGCCTTTATCTTCACATTATTGATGGGGGTAACGGTCGGAACCATTGCCGCCTTGAAGCACAACACCTGGATCGACTACACCATAATGTCGACCGCCATGCTCGGGGTGGTGATGCCATCCTTCGTGTTGGCTCCAGCGCTTATCTACCTATTCTCTCTACACTGGCATATATTTCCAGCAGGTGGTTGGCACGGTGGTACGTACATGTACATCGTCCTACCCGTTATCGCGATGTCTCTTTTATACGTAGCAACCTTTGCTCGTATCACTCGCGGTAGCATGATTGAAACCCTAAACAGTAACTTTATCCGTACAGCTCGAGCTAAAGGTCTAAGTTACCGTTATATCGTTCTTAAACATGCGCTTAAGCCAGCAATGCTACCTGTTGTTTCATACATGGGGCCTGCGTTTGTAGGTATCATTACAGGTTCAGTTGTTGTTGAAACCATCTTCGGCCTACCGGGTATTGGTAAGCTGTTTGTTAATGCCGCGTTTAACCGTGATTATTCGTTAGTAATGGGTGTAACCATTTTGATTGGTTTCCTATTCATCTTGTTCAACGCAATCGTTGATATTTTACTAGCGCTTATTGACCCGAAAATTCGCTACTAGCAGGGACGCATGGTTATGTTGAAGAAAAAAGAAAACTTAGAAGCGATCGAAAAATTCTCTGAGAGTTTGGAAATTGAAGGTCGTAGCTTGTGGCAGGATGCGCGTATTCGTTTTATGCGTAACAAAGCCGCAATGATCAGTCTGTTCATTCTAATTGTTATGGTGCTATCGGTAATCTTCTTACCTATGTTGGCACAGCATGCTTACGATGATACTGACTGGTACGCAATGCACGTAGGCCCAAATGCTGATCACTGGTTTGGTACCGACAGTTTAGGCCGTGACCTATATGTTCGTACGATGATCGGTGGCCGTATTTCACTTATGGTTGGTGTGATGGGTGCATTCGTAGCGGTACTGATTGGTACGCTTTACGGTGCAGCTTCAGGCTTCATTGGCGGTCGCACTGACCGAGTGATGATGCGTATCCTAGAGATCCTATACGCAGTGCCATTTATGTTCCTAGTTATCGTACTGGTGACATTCTTTGGTCGTAATATCGTACTTATCTTCGTTGCTATCGGTGCGATTGCTTGGCTCGATATGGCGCGTATTGTACGTGGCCAAACGTTGAGTTTACGTAGTAAAGAGTTCATTGAGGCTGCGCACGTATGTGGTGTCAGTAAATGGAAAATCATTACACGTCATATCGTACCGAACGTATTGGGTATTGTTGCGGTTTACTCAACGCTACTTATTCCAAGCATGATCCTTACTGAATCATTCTTATCTTTCCTTGGTCTTGGTGTTCAAGAGCCTATGACAAGTTGGGGCGCGCTGTTACAAGAAGGCTCGCAAACAATGGAAGTTGCTATTTGGCAACTGGCATTCCCAGCGGCATTCATGGTAGTTACGCTGTTCTGCTTTAACTACGTAGGTGATGGTCTGCGCGACGCGCTTGATCCAAAAGACAGATAAAGAAATAGCAATTAAAAGCTATAAAAGATTAAGGAAGCAATAATGAGCTTATTAGATGTCAAAGATCTGCGCGTCGAATTTACCACGCAAGATGGTATCGTAACCGCAGTAAACGACCTGAACTTCTCACTCAATCAAGGCGAAACGCTGGGTATTGTTGGTGAGTCGGGTTCGGGTAAATCTCAAACGGTATTTGCACTGATGGGACTGCTGGCTAAGAACGGCATCATCTCAGGCAGTGCAAAGTTTGAAGGTAATGAGATTCTCAATCTACCTGAGAAAGCACTGAACAAAGTTCGCGCTGAACAGATCGCGATGATCTTCCAAGATCCAATGACGTCACTGAATCCTTACATGAAAGTATGTGATCAGTTGATGGAAGTGCTTATGCTGCATAAAGGCATGGGCAAAGCGGAAGCGTTCGAAGAATCAGTACGCATGCTGGAAGCGGTGAAAATCCCTGAGGCACGTAAACGTATTACCATGTATCCACACGAATTTTCTGGCGGTATGCGTCAACGTGTGATGATTGCAATGGCTTTGCTATGTCGTCCAAAACTACTGATTGCTGATGAACCAACAACGGCGTTGGATGTAACCATTCAAGCGCAAATTATGGAATTGCTGAACGAGCTTAAAGATGAGTTCAATACAGCAATCATCATGATCACCCATGATTTGGGTGTAGTTGCCGGTTCTTGTGACAAAGTACTAGTGATGTACGCTGGCCGTACCATGGAATACGGCACAGTAGATGAAATATTCTATGAGCCTAGCCACCCTTATGCGGAAGGCCTGCTTAAAGCAATTCCTCGTTTGGATACCGAAGGTGAAATTCTGCCGACGATTCCAGGTAACCCACCTAACTTACTTCGCCTGCCAACAGGCTGTCCTTACCAAGATCGTTGTCATCGGGTAATGGACCGTTGTAAGCAAGAAGCACCAATTTTGCAGCCATTTGCGAAAGATCGTCAGCGTGCTTGTTTTTCTGATTGGGAGACTTGGACAAAATGAGTAAAGAATTACTATTAGATATTAAAAACCTTAAGGTTCACTTTAGCATTGCGGCTAAGTCTGCTTGGCCTTGGGCGAAACCATCAAACCTTAAAGCGGTTGATGGTGTGGATGTTCACCTTTACGAAGGTGAGACTCTGGGGGTAGTAGGGGAGTCTGGCTGTGGTAAGTCAACATTTGCACGCGCAATTATTGGCTTAGTTGAGGCAACTGAAGGCGAAGTTATGTGGTTAGGTCAAGACCTGACTAAGATGCAGGAAGTTAAGCGTCGTGAGACTCGTAAAGAGATTCAGATGATCTTCCAAGACCCACTAGCATCGCTTAACCCACGTATGTCAGTTGGAGACATCATTGCTGAACCTCTACAAACTTTCTATCCAGAGCTTTCTAAACAGGAAGTGAAAGATCGAGTTAAGGAGATGATGGCAAAGGTTGGTTTACTACCCAACGTGATCAACCGTTACCCACATGAATTCTCTGGTGGTCAGTGTCAACGTATCGGTATCGCGCGTGCACTTATCTTGAAGCCTAAGATGATCATCTGTGATGAGCCGGTTTCTGCTCTGGATGTTTCTATCCAAGCTCAAGTAGTTAACCTTCTTATGGAACTACAGAAAGAGTTGGGTTTGTCTTTGGTATTCATCGCGCACGATTTGTCGGTTGTGAAACACATTTCTGACCGTGTCTTGGTGATGTACTTAGGTAATGCTGTTGAGCTAGGTGAATCAGATGCCTTGTTCTCAGATCCTAAACACCCATATACCAAAGCATTGATGTCTGCAGTTCCAATTCCAGACCCTCGCTTAGAGCGCAGCAAAACGATTCAGATGTTGGAAGGTGATTTACCATCGCCAATCAACCCACCATCAGGTTGTGTGTTCCGTACTCGTTGCCCTGAAGCAACTGAGGCCTGCGCGCAAACCAAGCCAACCATTCAAGGCGATGACGTACACGCAGTATCTTGCTTGCACGTACAAGTCTAGAACCCGTTTGATACGGTTCAGCCTGTGACAGGCTTAAGCGCAACTTTTTATAGGTTGCGCTTTTTTTATGCTTACGTATTCGAGCACCTTCACCTTCATCAAATTATTTGAACAACTAAGCCAACTTCTTCTAGTTTTGAAAAAGTTGGCTTTTTTTATAATAGAGAAAAGTTTGGATGACAGAGGTTTGGATATGGGTAAGTTAGTTGAAGGTGTTTGGCATGACGTTTGGTATGACACCAAAGAAAGCGGTGGCAAGTTTGTTCGCGAAGATGCAGGCTTTCGTCACTGGATAGAGAACAAAGCCGGTGCACAATTTCAGCCGGAAAGCGGTCGTTATCACTTATACATATCATTGGCTTGCCCCTGGGCGCACCGAACTTTAATCTTCCGTGAACTTAAAGATCTAACCGATCATATTGACGTGACGGTAGTCTGCCCTGACATGATGAGTGAAGGGTGGCAAATGGGGCTACCTGAACCTCTATTCGGCCATACTCGTATGCATCAAATTTACACTCAAGCCAAACCTGATTACTCAGGTCGAGTGACGGTTCCAGTATTATGGGACAAGAAAACCAATACCATCGTGAGTAACGAGTCCTCTGAAATTATCCGCATGTTCAACTCAGAATTTAATGAGTTAACAGGCAACACGGATGATTACTATCCGTGGGAATTGGCTAAGAAGGTTGATGAGTGGAACGAGTATATCTATCCAAGCATCAATAACGGCGTTTATCGTACTGGCTTTGCAACGACACAAGAAGCTTATGAAGAAGCGTATGACGCGTTATTTGAGGCGTTAGACAAAGTAGATGCACATCTTAGTGAACATCGTTATCTAGCGGGTAACGAGATTACAGAGGCAGATTGGCGCTTGTTTACCACTCTGGTTCGATTCGATGCGGTGTATGTTGGTCACTTTAAGTGTAACAAGCAGCGAATTTCAGACTACGTCCATATTCAGGGCTACTTAAAAGAGCTCTACCAGGTCGAAGGCATTAAAGAGACGACCGATTTTTATCACATCAAGCGCCACTATTATTACAGCCATACAGGTATAAACCCAACCCAAGTTGTGCCGAAAGGACCTGCGCTAGACTTAGAATCAGTCCATGGGCGAGGTTAGATTAATCTTAAGAGCATCAAGTAACCTTAAGCGTTAGATATAAAAAAACCCTAGATAAGAATCTAGGGTTTTTTGCTTTCTACAAAAGAAAAATTAGTTAATTACTTTTTCTTCAGCTTGAGCTGCTTGGTCTGCTTGGATAGCCGTTAGAGCTACTGTGTAAACGATATCGTCTACTAGAGCGCCACGAGACAAGTCATTTACTGGCTTGCGCATACCTTGAAGCATTGGACCGATAGACACTAGATCTGCTGAACGCTGTACCGCTTTGTAAGTCGTGTTACCCGTGTTTAGGTCTGGGAATACGAATACTGTCGCTTTACCTGCAACTGGAGAGTTAGGCGCTTTAGAAGCGGCTACGTTTTCCATGATTGCTGCGTCGTACTGAAGAGGACCGTCGATCACTAGATCAGGACGTTTCGCTTGAGCAAGTTTGGTTGCTTCACGCACTTTATCTACGTCTGCACCTTTACCAGATTCACCAGTAGAGTAAGAGATCATAGCAACGCGTGGGTCGATACCGAATGCCGCAGCAGAATCTGCAGATTGGATAGCGATTTCAGCAAGCTGTTCAGCTGTTGGATCTGGGTTGATCGCACAGTCACCGTATACAAGCACTTGATCAGGCAGAAGCATGAAGAAGATTGAAGATACGATAGAAGCATCAGGAGCAGTCTTGATGATCTGGAACGGAGGAACGATAGTGTTCGCCGTTGTGTGAACAGCACCAGAAACTAGGCCGTCAACTTCGCCAGCTTCAAGCATCATAGTACCTAGGAATACTGAGTCTTCTAGCTTCTCACGAGCAACAACTTCAGTCATGCCTTTAGCGCCACGAAGTTCTACTAGACGAGCTACGTAGTTTTCGCGAACTGATGCAGAATCGATGATCTCAACGCCAGCGCCAAGCTCAACACCTTGCTGCGCTGCAACGCGACGGATTTCTTCAGGGTTACCTAGAAGTACACACGTTGCGATACCGCGCTCAGCACAGATAGCCGCAGCTTTAACTGTACGTGGCTCGTCACCTTCAGGAAGAACGATGCGCTTAGCCGCTTTACGAGCAAATTCAGTTAGCTGGTAACGGAATGCTGGTGGGCTTAGACGACGGATGCCTTGAGTACCTTCAGATAGAGAATCAATCCAAGGGCCATCAATGTGGCTTGCAACGTGATCGTTAACGAACTCGATACGCTCTTTATCGTCAGCAGGAACTTCTAGGTTGAAGCTCTGTAGGTTTAGAGACGTCTGCCAAGTGTTACCTTGAGCTTTGAAGATCGGTAGACCTGAAGCGAATGCTGGTGCGCAAAGGTTAGCAATGCTTTCTGGAATGTCGTAACCGCCAGTCAGTAGGATTGCGCCAATCTCAACACCGTTTTTCGCAGCAAGAGCCGCAGCAACGATAACGTCAGGACGGTCTGCAGAAGTTACTAGCAGTGAACCTGGCTTGAAGTGCTCAATCATGTGCGGTAGAGAACGTGCACAGAAAGTGATGCTCTTAATACGACGAGTTGAGATTTCACCTTCGTTAACGATTTCAGCGTTAAGGTGCTTAGCCATATCAACCGCACGAGTTGCGATTAGGTCGATGCTCCATGGCACACAGCCAAGAACACGGATAGGGCTAGAATTGAAGATTTGCATTACTTCAAGGTTCGCTTGCTGAGCGCTGTCTGCATCATCAAAGATTTCAGATAGGTCAGGGCGAGTACGACCAGCTTCATCAACAGGAGCATTAAGCTTGTTGATGATTACGCCTTTGATATTCTTGTTTTTTGTACCGCCGAAGTTAGAACATGCTACTTCGATACGCTCTTTAAGTTGCGTAGGGTTGTCAGTACCAGGAGTCGCAACGAATACGATCTCTGCGCCAAGCGTTTTTGCGATTTCTGCGTTCACTTGGTTTGCAAACGGGTGCTTACGAGTAGGGACTAGGCCTTCGATTAGCGTTACTTCAGCGTCTTTGTTGATTTTGTTGTATTGCTCAACAACAGATTCAAGAAGTACATCCATTTTTTCACTACCGATCAACGCTTCAGCTTTAGTCATCGCAATTGGTTCACCAATCTTGATGTCGCTGTTTGTGCTAATGATAGTTGATGTTAGATCTGGTTGATCGCCACCGCTACGAGGTTGAGCGATTGGTTTGTAGAACGAAACACTTACGCCTTTGCGCTCCATCGCGCGAAGAACACCCATGCTTACACTAGTAAGACCAACACCAGCGCTTGTAGGGATAAGCATAATAGTACGGGACATTGAGGAGTACCTTTAACTATTGGAATGAAAAAAGCTCAACTCCTGTTCCTACCAACATTTATATAGGGGTAGGAATAAAAGTTGAGCCCCATTTTTCTTAGATAAAAATCTGACTAGCGTCGAGTGAAGCTAGTCAGAAAATTCGATTAAAGACCTGCTAGTTCAGCTGTATCTTCTGCAATCACTAGCTCTTCATTAGTAGAGATAACCATTGCTGGTACACGGCTGTTTTCAGTCGTGATAGTACCTTCGCCGCCGAAACGAGCTTTAAGGTTAGCTGCGCTATCTACTTCGATACCGAAGAATGCAAGACGGTTAAGAACCATTTCACGGATTGGCGCTGAGTTTTCACCGATGCCACCAGTGAATACGATAGCGTCAAGGCGACCTTCTAGGGTTGCAGTGTAGCTTGCAACGTATTTAGCTAGACGGTGACAGAATACGTCCATTGCACGAGTAGCTTCTTCTTTCTCGCCGTAGTTGTCTTCAACGAAACGACAGTCAGAAGTTACTTGAGTTAGACCTTGTAGGCCAGACTCTTTAGTGAACATTGTGTTGATTTCATCAACGCTCATGCCAAGTTTGTCATGTAGGTGGAACATAACAGCAGGGTCAAGGTCGCCACAGCGAGTACCCATTACAAGACCTTCAAGAGGAGTAAGGCCCATAGAAGTATCTACAGATTGGCCATTCTTGACTGCACAAACAGATGCGCCGTTACCTAGGTGACAGTTAATGATGTTAACTTCTTCAATAGGTTTGTCTAGAAGCGTGGCACACTCACGAGTAATAAATAGGTGAGATGTACCATGTGCACCGTAACGACGAATACCGTGATCTGTGTATAGGTTGTATGGAAGCGCGTATAGGTAAGCTTCTTCTGGCATTGTCGTGTGGAAAGCAGTATCAAATACAGCAACGTTTTTTAGTGCTGGGAATGATTTTTGAGCTGCTTTAATACCGATAAGGTGCGCAGGGTTGTGAAGAGGAGCGAAAGTCGCTGCATCTTCGATACCTTTAATTACTTCATCAGTGATTAGTGCTGATGAAGTAAAGTTTTCACCACCATGCACAACACGGTGACCGATTGCTGCAAGGTTTTCAGAAAGTTCTGGCTTAGAAGCAAGAATAGTTTCTACCATGAAGGCTAGTGCTTCTTCGTGTGCTGCGCCATTACCTAGTTGAGCTTCGTGTTTACCATCAAGTTTCCACTTGATACGAGCTTCAGGAAGATGCAGACATTCTGCAAGACCTGTTAGATGCTCGTCACCAGATACTGCGTCAACTACAGCAAATTTAAGAGAAGAACTACCACAGTTTAAAACTAAAACTAGCTTAGACATTAATGACTACCTGTTTATTTTTCTGATCGAAATCAGTTAAGGATGAAAATTAATCTCAAGAATAGTCGAAGCACATAGGCTTGCGTACTAACCTTGGTCAAAAAAACGTTAATTTCCGTATAAAGTGAAAGCGCTCTTTATCAAAAAGAGGCTTGTGCATTCCTTGCAGAAGTCTTCTCAAAGTTGCTTAAATTGTAAATAAGGGCAACAATGAGATTGAGGCCTGCAAATAATAGCGATATTGTGCAAATATAACAAAAAAATTTGAAAGAATATTATTTTTCGTCAAATTTTTGTGTTTTTAGTTGATGATTTCAACTTTTTTTTAATGGGAGACTCATATGAGCAATAGAGTTGGTTTAGCTAGTAGTTTAAAAGATGGCCAAAAGTACATGGATCTCTGGCCCGTCCGAAAAGAGTTAAACGCGATCTTCCCAGAACAGCGCATTATTAAAGCGACCCGTTTTGGCGTGAAAGTGATGCCTGCGATTGCTGCTATTAGTGTTCTTACACAAATGGTCTTTAATAATTACCAAGCGATGCCACAAGCTGTGGTCATGGCTTTGTTTGCAATCAGCTTACCGCTTCAAGGCATGTGGTGGTTAGGTAATCGCTCAAACACACAACTTCCACCTGCGCTAGTCTCGTGGTATCGCGAACTTCATGAGAAGATCACTGAAACGGGTTTTGCGTTAGAGCCAATGAAGTCGCGCCCTCGTTATAAAGAATTGGCGATCATTTTAAATCGCGCATTTCGTCAGCTAGATAAATCCTCAATGGAACGTTGGTTCTAATGAGTTTCAACTCTCCTCTTGTCTGAGAGCAACTATTCTTCATTGATGGTTTGTTCTCAGGTTTGACTTTAATATTTTCACTTCGTTTTTATTCATCTCGCTCCCCCTCATTCCTTTTTTCTCTTACTACTCATGTAGTTTCTTACTTTTCAAATTCTGCCTTTCACTATTTCACGCATTTTTCGAGCCTTGTTGTGTTTTTGTTAAATATAACTTCAAGTCATCAATGGTTACAGGTAATAATATCAATAGTGATGTTGTTCTCTTTGAGCGAGCAATAATGAGCAGAGCTTGATTCAGGGAGCGATAATGAGTTCTGTAAAAAAGGTATTGGCAGCGGTCGTAAGTTGTCTGTTGTTGCTATGGACAAGCAATGTCATGGCGAACGTTGCCAAAGTTTCGGTTTCACAAGTTGTTGACCATCCAGATCTGAATGCAACACGTCTAGGACTTCTTGAAGGATTGAGAGCAAAAGGTTACGAACCGGGTAAAAATTTAGAGTTTTCTTATGAAATGGCTGGTGGCAATCCCGTTCAGGCAGCAAAAATAGCCAGAGAGTTAGTTAGTGAGAACCCTCATGTATTAGTTGGCATCGCGACACCGACCTCTCAAGCGTTGGTTTCAGCGACTCGAACGATCCCGATTGTGTTCACCGCGGTGACAGACCCTATCGGAGCAAGACTTGTTAAACAATTGGAGCAGCCGGGACGAAATGTCACGGGCCTTTCTGACTTATCACCTATTTCCCAACATGTATCTCTTATTAAAGAGCTACTCCCCAATGCAGTTTCAGTCGGTGTGGTTTATAACCCAGCAGAGGCAAATGCTGTTGCTTTAGTAGGGCTGTTAAAGCAGTCTACACGAGACTTTGGCTTTACTTTGCATACTGCTAAAGCGTTGACTATCGATGATGTAGAAGAAAAAACAGCATCCGTGGCTAAAAAATCTGATGTTATCTACGCGCTAACCGATAACACGGTGGCAAGCGGTATTGAAGGACTTATAAATGCAGCAAACCAAGCTGGCACACCCGTGGTTGCAGGAGCAACGTCTTATGTTGGCAAGGGAGCAATAGCTGGGTTAGGTCTAGATTACTATGACGTTGGGGTGCAGACCGCTGATTATGTGGCCGCTATTTTGGACGGACAAAAACCAGGGAAGTTGAGTGTTAAAACGGCTCAAAGCTCTCAGTTGGTAGTTAACCTAGATGCCGCTCGTATGCTTGGTTTGACGCTACCTAAGTCTGTGGTTGATCGTGCGATAGTCAGTCGTTAATAGGTATTTACATCAAAAAAATCATGTTTGATAAGTCACTTTGTTAACAGGGACTTAAACCATCATAATGAACAACATTAGTCGACTCTCACCATTAGCTGCGATCTATTTTATTCATTTTTAAGTAGTTATTTACCCGATAGGTGCATCGTTAATACCAACTTACATTATTTTACATCGAGAGGGCTGTCGATTAATGTCATAATATTAATGGAACTAATGAAAATAACTGAGCGCTAAGAGCACATTCTATGAAAGTAAATAGGCACTTTAGCCTTACCTTTGTCTTCGGCTTTCCCGCTGTGATCGCGACCATGTTACTTGGGCTGATAGGAAAAAATTATTTTGATGCGGTTGAAAAAGACATCAGCAGTGAGTTTCAGCGTATTGAAGAAGTGTTTAAACGAACGACCAAAATTGTTACCGCTCTAGATTACAGCTTCTCTAATTACTACAAATCAGGAAACCCTCTTTTCCTTGATCACAATAAGCAAGTGGTTGATGGTCTTTGCCGAATTTGGCCCATTGACGTATTACTTCTTGCTGACGGAAAAACCGCAGATATCCCCTCTGTCGATATCGACTATATGTTGGTTGGTCAAGAACCCCTTTGTAATGAAACCAGTGATAGCTATAAAAGTGCGTCAGAAAAAATTGCTCTCGCGCCAATTCTTTCATTTTTGTCCCAGCTTGATGAATATCACAACGGCGTACACTTTATTGATACTCGTGGGTATGTGATCTCTTCGCCAGAAGACTTTGCTAAAGAGCTAGGGAAAGAACTACTTTCGACCATAAAAAGCCGCCCGTATTGGCAAAGAACCGCCAACAATCCAGAACAATTGACTTTAACGGGTCCTGCGTATCGATTTGACTCTCTTGACCGTATGATAAGCATGACGATTCCGGTGTTTCATAAGGGGATACATCAAGGAATGCTTTCTGTTGAGATTGACGCCAGTAAATTGCTTGCGAGTTCGAATGAGCACTTAGCCGGTAGAATCGATATTATTGATACCACCTTGGTTAATCCGGTTGATAGCGCTACTTTCTATCGCGCGATACAACTGGAAGGAGTCACCTCTCATCACGCGATGTACTACGAATTAGATTTTGCCAAAGAGGTAGAGCACTTTTTTGTCTACGAGAAAGACAGTCTGATTGTCGCTATCATCGTATATCTATTCTCTGTAACGCTCTTTTTCTTCGTTAACTCCAATATTGAACGTGGTTACTTCAAAGAGCTAGCAGCTAAAGATCCGATGACCGGGCTGCTAAATCGCAGAGGATTGGAAGCTTTTTGGCGCAGTGTGGAGCATGACCAGTTATTCGCCTTGACTGTATTTGACATTGATAATTTCAAGTTGATTAATGATACCTTTGGGCATGACAAAGGGGATGATGTTATTCGCTACATGTCCCGCCAGATAAGTAATAGCATTCGAAGTAGTGATGTAGCAGCAAGGTTTGGTGGTGAAGAGTTTGTCGTTTATCTTAAAGGTGATGATCGTGAAACGTTAATGAGGACATTAGAGCGTGTTAAAAATGCTGTCTGTGCAAACTCAGCTAACATTGTACCTAATGGTTTTACTGTCTCTGGTGGTGTTTGTATTACTGAAGCTGAGCATAATAACCTAAGCTTTGAAGAGATATTCAAACACGCGGATGAAAAGTTGTACGTGGCTAAGACGACAGGTAAAGACCGCATCGTATTTTAACCACGCTATTGAACTTCTATGTTAGAGAAGAAGGGGAACTAACTCACACAGTTTGGCGATGTTCCTCTTGATAACGCTGAAGGCGCTCCACAATAGGTGGCGCTTTCTTGAAAGTGCGAATTTCTTTAAATAGTTCGTTCGCTTCAGGGTAGCCTTTACTTAGATAAACAAACCACTGCTTCACTCTATTGGGGTAGTACATGCCTTTGTCCCCTTTTATTTGAAACTCTGAATAGCGTAGCAAAAGTTCGATGACTTTATTCCACGGCATTCTTGGGTGGTTGTGCTTAACGACGTTGCCAAGATTTGGAATGTTGAAAGCGCCACGACAGACCATCAATGAATCGACGCCAGTGGCTTCTATGCAATCTTGACCATCTTGATAGTTCCAGATTTCCCCATTAGCAATCAAAGGTAGAGACGTTTTTTCTCTTATTTGATTGATGTAATCCCATTTAATTTCGCTGGCTTTATAGCCGCCAACTTTGGTTCTTGCATGCACAGTGAGTTCGTCTGCCTTTGCTTGTTCGATAGCGTCGACAATTTCAAAGCACTCTTCCGGGTGCTCCCAACCCAATCGAATTTTTGCAGATACGGGAATGTGTGCTGGCACCGCATCTCGACAAGACTTCACCACTTGATAGATGAGTTCTGGTTCTTTTAGCAGTGACGCACCGCCATTACTTTTGTTTACCGCTTTTGCAGGGCAACCAAAATTAAGATCAATGCCTTTAGCGCCTAAACTAGCAGCTTGAAAAGCATTCTCGGCCATCCAATTTGGGTGTTGTCCTAGAAGCTGGAGATGGATTGGAACACCAGCCATGGTTTGAGAGCCTTGATGCAATTCAGGGCAAATACGGTGAAAAACATGCGGAGGAAGAAGTTGATCAACTACGCGCACAAATTCCGTCACACAGAGATCGTAATCATTGATCTCTGTGAGAATTTCACGCATTAGATGGTCTAAAACGCCCTCCATAGGGCCAAGTATTACTCGCATTTGCTTTACCGAAACTGAATGGATCGAAAATTAAGACGCGTGATTGTACGGGCAAGTTAAAAGCTTGTCACTATGAGCTAGGTGAATCTGACGTAACAGTTATTTCACCGGTTAGAGGGAAGTAGTTGAGCCTTGGTAAATCTTCGCCTAGCGAGTAACCATCAGTGTAGTAGTAATAGCAGCTTGGATCTGATGTATACCAAGCAACGATCGGTTCTTCTGAAGGGAATACTGAGCTACCGTGATCTCTAACGGTGAGGTCAGTATTCATGAGCGCCCGCCAAAGCCTTGCGCAGTCACTCCCTCTAATTGCAGTCCCCGAATTAATCGGTAGTTGATCAACAGCGATTGGAAAACCAGTCGATGAAGGATAAACGCTGCCTTCACCATAATCGACATCTTGATTAAAATCAGGCTCTCCATCAACAAGCCACTGTGAGTGGTAAAGGTTAACCGCAGTTCGAAAAGAAGAAAAAGCACCTTGAGCTATAGCTTCATGGCTATCGCGTTGGTAATTTAGAAAGCGAGGAGCTGCGGTAACGGCAAGTATGCCTAAAATAACGACGACAGAGACTAGCTCTATCAAAGTAAAACCATTTTGGTGTTGTTTCATAATGTATTCTATATATAACTAAATATTTCAATGACTCTTTTACACTTCAAACTTAAATTTTCAAAATGAAATAAGTTTAGTTTGCTGAATTGAACTAAAGATAATGTTTGCGTGGCTACTGGTAGGTGTAATTAATCATAGAGCTATACGAATAATTACTAATTGTTAGCCTTGTGGGTATAATGGAGACAACAGAATTGACCGACTAGTGAAGTAATATGAAGTATCAATTATTGAGTCTTCCTGACTCAATTAACGACGTAACAGCCCAGTTTGTAGAAGGTGCTATATTTGCATCTAACCTTGCAACTAAACCTCTTGATCCAGAGGCTTGGTTACCTATAGCTATTCCTGAAACTGGTCAGGACTTCGTTCCTCAAGTCACCGAGCAAATTAATCGCCAACATAACCTCATTCAGCGAAGTGAATATTTGCTTACAGAAGTGCTTGATGCAGATAATTTTGCTGAACAGCTAGCCGATTTTTCTGAAGGTTTTATGATGGTCTGGCCGACGATTGAAGAACAGTGGCAGGAAACGTCAATCGCAGATGGCACATTACGCATGCTACAAGCAATGTTAACAACATTCATGCTGGCGATTGATGAAGAACAGACAATCGAGCAAATGAAAGCAGCTGGATTAGAAACCCCGCCAACTTTGAATGATCTCGTCGGGCAAGTCGATTTGATGGTGACAGAAGTTGCGCTAGCAGCGGATGAAGCGATGCTCGGAAATAAATCTCAAAGTGTGAATCCGTTTAAGGGCATCGGCCGAAATGATGTTTGCCCGTGTGAAAGTGGTAAAAAGTTTAAACAGTGCTGTGGTAAAAAATCTTAATTGCATTGTTAATAGATAATAAAAAGTCGACGTAATGTCGACTTTTTCGTTTCTTAACATGATGTGCTAATTGTTAGTCATTCTTCGATTTAACGAATTGAGAAATCACTACAAAACCGAAAGCAACCAAGTTACCCGCGAAGATAATCACTAGCCATTGAGGCATTGAAAGTTCTAAGAACTGCCATACAACCTTGCTGCAGTCGCCGTAGGCCTCAAACATCCACGGAGCCCATTGGTTTAGAGGTGCCCAGCTAGGGAAGGTCACGAACAGGTCACAGGTAGCGAAAGGAGATGGGTTAAACTGGTAGTCAACGTGCTCTAAAGCAAGCATCAACCCTTTATACGCACCTAACCCCCAACCAAGTAGACCTAGCCAACGTGAAATCGGATTATGCGGGGCAATAGCACCAATCATTGCTGCGATGCCGATAGCGAGCATAGCAACGCGCTCGTAGATACACATTACGCAAGGGCCAAGCATCATCACGTGCTGAAAGAAAAGAGCACATGCTTCAAAAAAGACAATAAAAGCCAGCAGTAAAAGCCAAGATAAACGTCCCTTAGAGAAGTCTTTGAGCATTGCAAAAAAGTTCACGAATTTAATCCTGTCAATAAAATAAAAAAGCCCTGATTACTCAGAGCTTTTTATCTTGGATAAGTTTCCTAATCAACTAATATTTTTGATTAGTTAGATGCACCTATTGTGTTTAGCGATAGAAGTCCGGGTTAGTGGCCACCGGAGATAACTGGAGCTACCACTTCACCCGTACGGTGAATGATCCAACCTGCATCATAGAACCATGCTGTCATCGGTTCTACGAAGAACACAATACCGGCAAGGCCAACAAGTGCTAATACGAGAGTATATGGCAAAGCCATGATGACCATGCGGCCGTAAGACAGTCGAATTAACGGAGCAAGTGCTGACGTTAATAGGAATAGGAATGCAGCTTGGCCGTTTGGCGTAGCAACAGAAGGTAGGTTGGTACCTGTGTTGATAGCAACAGCAAGCAGATCAAATTGGTCGCGAGTGATGACGCCTTCAACCAGAGCTGTTTTAACTTCGTTGATGTAAACCGTACCGACGAATACGTTGTCAGAAACCATCGACAAGATACCGTTGGCTACGTAGAAGAGTGCGAGCTGTGCGCCTTTATCTTCAACGTGAAGTACAGCATCGATTACTGGCTTAAATAGAGCCTGGTCGATGATTACAGCAACAACCGCAAAAAAGACGGCAAGAAGTGCGGTAAATGGCAGTGCTTCTTCAAAAGCTTTACCCATCGAGTGCTCTTCAATTACACCTGTAAACGCTGTAGCTAAGATGATCACTGAAAGGCCAATCAAACCGACTTCAGCGACGTGAAGCGCAAGGCCAACAATAAGCCAAACTGCGATTGCACTCTGAACCCATAGTTTAGCTACATCTTGTTTTGTACGGTTTGCGCGTTCTTTGTTGTCAAATTCAACTAAGATTTGGCGAACGTTATTTGGCAGCTCTGCACCGTAGCCAAACACTTTGAATTTCTCGACAAGTGCACAAGTTAAAATACCACAGAAGAAAACAGGCAGTGTAACTGGCAGCATGCGGATAATAAATTCACCGAACTCCCAACCCGCTTGCTTAGCAATTACTAAGTTTTGTGGTTCACCTACCATGGTCATTACACCACCCAGAGCAGTACCAACACCGGCGTGCATAAGTAGTGAACGTAAGAATGCGCGGTAGTTTTCAAGGTCATCACGTGTTAGCTCAGAGATCTCTTCATCATGAGTATGATCGTGCGCAGACGTTGTGCCCTTACCTGATGCAACCTTGTGGTAGATAGAGTAGAAGCCCACTGCAACGCTAATGACTACGGCGATTACTGTCAGCGCATCTAGGAAGGCAGACAAGAATGCTGCGGCGACACAGAAAGCGACAGAGAGTAGAATTTTGGATTGGATACCGAGCAGGATCTTCGTAAAAATGAACAGAAGTAGTTCTTTCATGAAGTAGATGCCAGCAACCATGAATACGAGTAAGAGTAATACTGGTAGGTTTGCTTGTAGCTCATGATAAACCATTTCTGGTTTAGTCATGCCAATGGCGACGGCTTGAATTGCCAATAAGCCACCGGGTTGGAGAGGGTAGCACTTTAGAGCCATAGCTAGAGTGAAAATAAACTCAACCACTAATAGCCACCCCGCAACAAATGGGTCAACTAGGAAAAAAACAAACGGGTTGATGATTAAAAAGGAAATGATGGCAAGTTTATACCAATCAGGAGCTTTACCAAGGAAGTTTTTGATAAAAGCGTTTCCGAGAGACATCGGCATGTTAATACTCTTTTATGTTGATTATGAATAGACAAGCAATACAACATTTTGAGAATCGAGCTGTAGATTTAGTTAAAACCTATAACTAACAGTGACTTAGAAAAACTACATTCCATGTAATGTTCTGTGGTCTTGCCAAGTCACTCCCTTAGAAACTCAAGCACTGCTTATTTTTGAGCGCAACTCTACTCTTAGATAACATTTAGTCAACAGGAAAACCCCTGTAGCACTAAAAATACCTCTTTTTTGTTGAGAAACGCGATCAAAGTAGCGCAAGCATACCACTTAAAATGTGATAAAAACCGACTAGAATCAATATTTCAGCGAAATGATTAAAATTTACAGAATAACGACGGCTTATATATGATTATTACAACTTAATATTGCAAATTAATAGATTTAAAAATATGACCAATCTCATTGATTTTAAAAAGAATTTGTTGTGTTAATGGTTTGTTTAAATGATGGTTTGTAGTCGCTTGCTATCCAAACCTTGAGTGCAAACGTGTGCTGAACTTTAGAGTTTTAACTCTACTTGGGTTTTGAGTGAGTAAAATTTTTTGGGGGTATTTCCGCAGGGTGTTAACTAGTGGTATGATGAGTAAATTAGAACAAAATAATTAAATTGGATTGAAGTGTAGATGGTCATTAAGGCAAAGAGCCCGGCAGGATTTGCAGAAAAGTATATCATTGAAAGTATTTGGAATGGCCGTTTCGCTCCAGGTTCTATCTTGCCCGCAGAGCGTGAGCTTTCTGAGCTGATTGGTGTTACACGTACTACGCTTCGTGAAGTACTTCAGCGTCTTGCTCGTGATGGTTGGTTGACAATCCAACACGGTAAGCCAACTAAAGTTAATCAGTTTATGGAAACGTCAGGTCTTCATATCCTTGATACATTAATGACGTTGGACGTTGATAACGCAAGTAAAATGGTAGAAGACCTGCTTGCTGCTCGTACTAACATCAGCCCTATCTTTATGCGTTATGCATTCAAAGCAAATAAAGAGGCTTCAGAGCGTACGATTACTAACGTAATTGAATCTTGTGAATCTTTACTTGCGGCACCTACTTGGGATGAATTCTTAGAATCGTCGCCATATGCTGACAAGATCAAACAATCGGTGAAAGAAGACGTAGAAAAAGATGAAGCGAAGCGTCAAACGATCTTAATTGCTAAAACTTTTAACTTCTACGATTACATGCTTTTCCAACGTTTAGCATTCCATTCAGGTAACCAAATTTATGGCCTGATCTTCAATGGTGTTCGTAAGTTGTACGACCGTGTTGGCAGCTACTACTTCTCTAACCCAGAAGCTCGTCGTTTAGCCATGGAGTTCTACAAAAACTTGTTTGTTATTTGTGAAAGCGGTGAGCGTGAGAATTTACCACTTGTGATTCGTAACTACGGTATCGCAAGCGCACAGATTTGGAACGAGATGAAGACAACGTTACCGACAAACTTTACTGAAGACGACAGCTAAGTCTTTTCATAAAAGTATTGTTCGGTTGTTTTACTTATTGAGTAAACGACGTAAAGAAACGAAAAAGCGGCGAGATAATCAAATTATCTCGCCGCTTTTTATTTATTGATAGTTGGTGAAAACGTATCAATAGGCAGTAACTTACCCTGCAAACTCTTCTGAGTCTGGACGGTTAGTAAATTGCACGCCATTTAGAAAATCGCAAAGTAGTTGGTCTTCACATACTTTGTAGTTCTTGTTCTCTGGCTTACGGAAGTAGGCACCAATCTCGTACTTACTTAGGCTGATGCCTACCACTTCTAATATATCTAATACATCTTCTGCTTTCATGTTCAACGCAATACGCAGCTTCATGAAAATCATGTTGTTAGTCAGAGCAACTTCAGGTTTAGGTTGAACACCTTCTTTTTTGCCACGCTTAATATTGATAAAACCATTTAGGAATACCGCTAACTCTTTATCTTTCATCTTAGAGCATGACTTGTCGTTGTCGTCTTTTAGCCAATTAATCACTTGGTCATGAGCAACGGTCACATCAGCTTGCTCGATAGCTTTAATGATCTGTGCATTTTTAAGGTTTAGCGCGTGTTGAATACGACGCAAGATTTCGTTGTTAGTCACTGGGGATTCCTAAAAAGGGTTTGAAGAGTAAAAGGTGTTGGTTAGCCCGTTATTGTCGGCAAACAAATTTCTACTCTACATAGCATAGTTGACGGCGACTCTAACAGAGAACGCTTATTTTCGGTAGATATAAAAAATCCCCAATGCTTATCAACTCATTCAAGTTAAAAGTGCATTAGGGATTTCGCTATGAGTGCTTGTTATCTGACTGAAGCCAGAGCTACATTACACGCATGCCAGGTTGAGCACCTTCGTGTGGTTCAAGGATCCACAAGTCACTGCCACCAGGACCAGCAGCTAGGATCATGCCTTCAGACATACCAAACTTCATCTTACGAGGTTTAAGGTTTGCTACCATGACAGTTAGCTTGCCTTCTAGCTCTTCAGGTTTGTACGCTGACTTGATACCAGAGAATACTTGGCGAGTTTCACCACCGATGTCCAGTTGGAACTTCAGTAGCTTGTTCGCTTTTGGTACTTCTTCACATGAGATAATACGAGCAATACGCATATCGACTGCTGCAAAGGCATCGAATTCAATCTCGTCTGCGATTGGCTCTTTGTCTAGCTCAGTTTGGCTTGCTTGCTCTTTTTCAGCTTCTGCTTTTTCTTTCGCAGCTGCTTCTGCGGCTGCATCTTCTTTGGAAGACTCGATCATTGCTTCCACTTTCTTCGGATCAATACGGCTAAACAGCGCTTTGAACTTAGTGATTTCGTGATCAGTTAGCGGTGTAGCAATCGCTTCCCACGTTAGTTCTTCGTTTAGGAAAGCCTCAGTGCGAGCCGCAAGCTCTGGCATAACGGGTTTCAGGTAAGCCATTAGCACGCGGAATAGGTTAATACCGACAGAAGAAACTTCTTGAAGCTCTTTCTCTTTACCTTCTTCTTTTGCAAGAACCCAAGGTGCTTTTTCGTCGATGTACTGGTTAGCTTTATCAGCTAGTGCAGTAATTTCACGGATAGCGCGGCTGAACTCACGAGTTTCGTATAGCTGACCGATACGCTCTGCAGCAGCAACGAATTCGTTGTAAAGTTCTGGTTCTGCAAATTCAGCAGAAAGCTTGCCTTCGAAACGCTTAGTGATGAAGCCTGCGTTACGAGACGCTAGGTTAACAATCTTGTTTACTACATCCGCGTTTACACGTTGAGTGAAGTCTTCAAGGTTAAGGTCAAGGTCATCGATACGGCTGTTTAGTTTCGCAGCGTAGTAGTAGCGTAGACACTCAGGGTCTAGGTGATTTAAGTACGTACTTGCTTTAATGAATGTGCCTTTCGACTTAGACATTTTCGCACCGTTCACCGTTACGTAGCCGTGTACGAATACGTTGTTTGGCTTACGGAAACCAGCGCCTTCTAGCATTGCAGGCCAGAATAGGCTGTGGAAGTAAACGATGTCTTTACCGATGAAGTGGTAAAGCTCAGTTGTGCTGTCTTTCTTCCAGTACTCGTCAAAGTTGAGATCGTCGCGCTTGTCACATAGGTTCTTGAAAGAAGCCATGTAGCCAACAGGAGCGTCTAGCCAAACGTAGAAAAATTTGTTTTTCTCGCCTGGGATTTCGAAACCGAAGTAAGGTGCATCACGTGAGATATCCCACTGTTGCAGGCCAGACTCGAACCATTCCTGCATTTTGTTTGCAGTTTCATTCTGTAGAGAGCCAGAACGAGTCCACTCTTTTAGCATGCTTTCGAACTGAGGCAGATCGAAGAAGAAGTGCTCAGAATCTTTCATTACTGGAGTTGCGCCAGAAACCGCTGATTTAGGGCTAATTAGCTCAGTTGGGCTGTATGTCTCACCACAGTTATCACAGTTATCACCATACTGGTCTTCTGACTTACACTTAGGGCAAGTACCTTTTACGAAGCGGTCTGGTAGGAACATCTCTTTCTCAGGATCGAAAAGCTGAGAAATAGTACGGCTAGAAATGAAGCCGTTCTTTTTAAGTTCGAGATAGATGTGAGAAGCCAGTTCACGGTTCTCTTCGCTATGTGTGCTGTGGTAGTTATCAAAGCTGATATCAAAGCCAGCGAAGTCTTTTTGGTGCTCTTCACTAACAGCAGCGATCATCTCTTCTGGCGTGATACCCATCTGTTGAGCTTTAAGCATAATTGGCGTGCCGTGAGCATCGTCAGCACAGATGAAGTTTACAGTGTTGCCACGTAGACGCTGGTATCGAACCCAGATATCAGCTTGGATATGCTCAAGCATATGACCAAGGTGAATAGAGCCGTTAGCGTACGGAAGCGCACAAGTTACCAAAAGTTGTCTTGGATCAGTTGCCATACTTAATAATTCGCTTTTTTGATAGGTATAAATTTTGAGAGGTAATACTACTTTATAACGTGTGATACGCCAAGGTATCAGACAAAGGATTCCCCTAGTTTTTTAGGGGTTCAGTCTTCATCTCGTGGGTGATAGCATAAATAAAAAAAGGAGCCCCAATGCGTAACTTTACTTCTAAGCAAGATTTCTGTTCATGGTTGAATGAGTTCGAGTCACCAATCCTCATCCCAGAGTGGGCGCTACACCAAAATATTGTATCGGTTGATCCGCGTGGGTCATTTGTTATTACCTTGCCTTTTGCTGCCAATCAGCTCGCGGTTGAACTGGAACAGTGGATCCACTCCCAGATTGAACAGCAACTTGTTAGCGCTTTTCAGTTTGAAGTAAAAGTGAAGCCGTCTGCGCTAGAAACAACAGTCGCGACACCTTTGAAGGGCGTTAAGAACATTATCGCCGTGACGTCGGCAAAGGGTGGGGTGGGTAAATCGACAACTTCGGTAAACCTTGCGCTTGCGTTATCTAAGTCAGGTTCAAAAGTGGGCTTGTTGGATGCGGATATCTATGGTCCATCTGTGCCGATGATGCTCGGTCAGCTAGACGCAAAACCAGAAGTGCAGAACAACAAATGGATGATGCCAATCGAGGCGCACGGCATTTTTACGCATTCTATCGGTTACCTTGTATCAAAAGATGATGCAGCTATCTGGCGTGGTCCAATGGCGGCTAAGGCGTTAGGTCAGCTCGTGAATGAAACCGTATGGCCAGAATTGGATTACCTTGTTATCGACATGCCACCGGGTACGGGTGATATTCAGCTAACGCTTTCGCAGCAGATCCCAGTGACGGGCGCGGTTGTGGTGACCACCCCTCAAGATTTGGCATTAGCCGATGCGCGTAAAGGTGTGGCGATGTTTGATAAAGTGAGCGTGCCAGTGGCAGGCTTAGTGGAAAACATGAGCTACCATATCTGTAGCCACTGTGGCGAGAAAGAGCATATCTTTGGCGCTGGTGGCGCGGAAGCCATGTCAGAAGAGTTTTACCTCGATATCTTAGCGCAAATTCCGCTGCACATTGATGTACGGGAAGATATTGATGCAGGTTGCCCAACCGTTATACGTCGTCCAGACAGTGAACACACGCGTCATTACTTAGAGCTTGCTGAGAACGTGGCTGCGAAGATGTTCTGGACTGGTAAGGCGAGACCAGAGGCGATTAACTTCTCGATGGTTGAATAGCAATGGCTGATCACAAAGGTGTGTAAATCACGTTTGGGTGAGATAAACAACGGTTGGATTAGGTGGATAGCCATAGGGGTTGTGCATATAGTTGTATTTAAGTTATTTGAAAGCAAACGATTGTTTTAAGTAAATGTATTGAGATCATCAATTTGACTGCAATTAGCTAACATCGCGACTAGAATCTATATGCTTTAGCCCCTATAATCAGGCGGTTTATCTATTCCCACCACCAAACCATATCGGGTGCAAATTAATGTCTGATAATAATCAATGTGTCATCGTAGGTATCGCTGGCGCTTCAGCTTCAGGAAAAAGCCTGATCGCGAGTACAATTTATAATGAGCTGCGCGAAAAAGTAGGCGACCATCAAATTGGTGTTATCACGGAAGATTGCTATTACAGCGACCAAAGTCACTTGAGTATGGAAGAGCGAGTTAAAACTAACTACGACCACCCAAATGCACTAGATCATGACCTTTTATGCGAACATCTACAGCAGCTAATGAGTGGCAATGCCGTAGAAGTTCCTGAATACAGCTACACAGAGCACACACGCACTTCTGAAACGACTACACTTACTCCTAAGAAAGTGATCATTTTAGAAGGTATTCTGCTTCTGACAGACCCGCGTCTTCGTAAACTAATGCACGCAAGCGTATTTATGGATACACCGTTGGACATCTGTCTACTACGTCGTGTTAAGCGTGATGTAGAAGAGCGTGGTCGAACAATGGATACGGTACTTAAACAATACCAAGAAACAGTACGCCCAATGTTCATGCAGTTTATCGAGCCTTCAAAACAACATGCAGACATCATCGTTCCTCGTGGTGGTAAAAACCGTATTGCGATTGATGTGCTAAAAGCGCATATTGCGAAGTTGTTGAAGTCTTAATCGAACAAAATTTTGCCTAAGTGACTCACTTAGCTTTATTTTTTACCGAATCAGTGGCACTTTTATAGTGCCACTTTCTTTTGGAATCTAAGCAAGGAATATGCGGATGAAGAAACTACTCATTTTCATAGCTGTACCAGTGTTTGTTGTCGTTGCAGCAATTCTGGCACTAGTGCTGTTAGTGAATCCCAACCAATTTAAGCCATTAATTGTCGAACAAGCCCAAAAACACACAGGCCTAGAGCTCGTGATCGAGGGTGATATCAGTTGGCAATTCTTCCCATCTATTGGCTTCGAACTTGGTCAAACTGAATTACGTAACCCTGAAGGGTTCACTCAACCAAACCTGTTTAAGGTTGATACGGTTGGCGTTGATGTTTCGGTTACTCCGCTATTTAGCAATCAACTAGAGATCGGCAATATCACTCTAGATGGTGCAGAATTTTATTTAGAAACGCTTAAAGATGGTCGCAAGAACATCGATGCGCTCACACAAGTGTCTGCTCCTAAGGAGTCTGAACCTGCAGCGGATACAAGTTCTGAAGCAACACCGGCGCCTCAAGAGCAAACTTCTACAGACACATCTGGCTGGACGATCAATCTTGCAGGTGTAACAGTCTCAAACGCATTGTTTGAGATGGACGACAAGCAAGCAGGTTCATTCACTAAGCTATACGATGTGTCTTTGAGTCTTTCTGAGTTTGCCGTTGATACATGGACGACCGCGACATTTGCGGCTTCTGGTGAAAACAACCAACAGAAGTTCTCTGCAAATGGCAGTGCTGAATTCAAATTAGCGGAAGGCTTTGCAAGCTACGCATTACGAAATATTGACCTTAATGCGAAGTTCAATGATCCACCAACGTCGATCGAGTCAGCGAAGATTGGCTTAAATACGTTTGAGTTCGATAAGGTTAACCAACTGACTTATGCGGTGATTGGTAATGCTGCTGGTCTTGACCTTGATCTTAAAGGTGGCGGTGACTTAACTGTCGATAGCGCGATCTCAAAAGTTACACTGAACAAGTTAACATTAGACTCAACATTCAAAGGTGAAACGCTTCCTCAATCACCAATGAAAGTGGATATGCTGTCTGACTTAAGCTTTGATCTAACGAAGAGTCACTTGAGCTTTGTGCTAGAGAAGCTGCAAGCTAACGCTATCGCACTAGACGGTAAAGCGGACATCACTTTATCTGAAATACCAAAGGTTCGTTTTTCTCTTCATAGCCCGAACATCGATTTAGATGAGTTCTTAGGCCTAGGTAATACAGAAGAAACAGCGAGCGCTGCGCCTTCTGATTCTGCTGGTGGCTCAACTTCAAATACTACAGCTTCTTCGACGTCAAGTTCAGATAACTCGGCTCCTGCGAAAGAAGTAGAACCTGATCTGTCAGCTCTGAAAACGCTCGATGTGAAAGGTAATATCACAATCGATAAGTTCAAGGCGAACAACGCAAAAATGCAGAACGTGAAAACGGCGTTCTCAGTTAACCGTGGTATCGCAGATCTGACATCGTTTACCTCGAATCTTTACCAAGGCTCTATCTCGGCAACAGCACGATTAGATGCACGCAAGACGCCTGCGACTTACACGGCTAAGAAAAAGATTAAAGGCGTAAAAGTACAACCGTTACTGGTTGACGTAGCGAACAACGATACGCTGGAAGGTACCGGTAATATCGATGTTAACGTTAAAGGTAAGAGCTTGACGCCAACAGGAATCAAGAAGAACTTGGTAGGTACTATTGCGATTAACTTTGAAGATGGTGCGGTTAATGGCATCAACATCGCGCAACTGATTAGAGAAAACTACGCTAAGATCAAAGGCGAAAAAGTCGAAAGCAAAGATGAGTCTCAAAAGACAGATTTTAGTGCAATGAAAGCAACACTCAAGGTTGATAAAGGTTGGGTTTCAACGAACGACTTATCGGCACAGTCGCCTCTTTTACGCGTGACAGGTCAAGGTAAAGCAAACTTCATCAATGAAACGGTCGACTTCCTGGTTCGCACGTCAATTGTTGGTTCGCTTGAAGGCCAGGGTGGTAAGAGCATTGATGATCTCAAAGATGTGACGATTCCAATTAAGGTAACCGGCCAGTGGGCTGACCCGAAATTTGGGCTTGTTTTTGATGATGTGTTGAAACAGAAAGCTGAAAAAGAGATTGATCGCGGTATTAAGAAACTTGAAGAAAAATACGGTGACAAGATCAAAGATGAGAAAACTAGAGATGCAGTCAATGGTTTACTCAAAGGCTTGTTTAACTAATCGCCATTTTAAATAAATAGCATATAAATAGCGCCATTCCTTATTACGAGGAATGGCGCTTTTGTTTGGCTGCCGATAATACCCAAGAGAGATTCCCTATGAAGCTCGCCCCTCGCATTAGGGAATGACGATAGGTATTAGTGCCTTGTTCAAGGGCGTGACAGTCTAGTGGTCGTCATCCTCGAGAGGGAAGAATGACCGAGTCGGGGATCTCTGGTTGAATGCAATTACCAGTCAACGCCTTGCAGAGCTTTAACACCAGATTCAAAAGCGTGTTTAACGTTACGAACTTCAGACACGGTATCGGCCATGTCCGTTAAAGTTCGATGCGCTCCACGGCCTGTGATGATCACTGATTGCATTTTAGGGCGGTTATTCAGAGCTTCTACCACTTCATCCAATTCAATGTAGCCATAGCTCACCATGTACGTCAGCTCATCAAACAGAATTACATCAATCGACTCATCAGCTAGCATGCGTTGGCACTCTTTCCATACGCGCTGTGCGGCTTCAATATCTTTTGCCTTACTTTGAGTTTCCCAAGTAAAGCCTGTACCCATCACTTGGAACTCTACATCGAGTTTTTGAAGAACGTTCTTTTCACCGTTATCCCAAGTTCCCTTTACAAACTGAGCAACGGCACATTTCTTACCGTGACCGACTGCACGTGTAATCGTACCGAAACCTGATGTCGATTTCCCTTTACCGTTGCCAGTAATAACCAATAACAGTCCTTTCACTTCTTGCGCTGCTGCAACACGTGCATCGACTTGCTCTTTTACTTTCTGTTGTCTTGCTTTATGGCGTTGTTCTTTGTTGTCTTCGGTCGACATAACAAATCCTTTTAAGTTGTGATTACGCCTATCATAGCCTAACTTAACGATAGCAAAAACCATCGGAAGAACAGGTGATTACGGATGAAAAAGATACTCGTGGTTTGTATGGGGAATATTTGTCGTTCGCCAACAGGTGAAGCGGTGCTGAGAAAGAAAGCTCAGCAGATGGATATTAATGTAACGGTCGACTCCGCTGGGACAATTGGCTTTCATCAAGGCAACGCGCCAGACTCACGTTCAAAATCAGCAGGAGAGAAGCGAGGCTACAGCTTTAAAGGGATTACTTCTCGTAAAGTGGTAGATAATGACTTCGAAGAGTTTGACCTGATACTTGCGGCAGACAAGGCGAATTTAGATGACTTAGTGAGCCAGTGTCCAGTTCACCTCCAATACAAGCTCGCGTTATTTTTGAGTTTTGGAGAGTCACAATATCAAGAAATTCCCGATCCTTATTATGGTGAGGGGAATGGCTTTGAATTAGTGTTGGATTTAATCGAAGAGTCGAGCGAAGCGATACTGCGTTCAATATAGTGTAGAGGCTGTGTTCTTGGTGGGCGATAAAGTATCAAGGTTCATCGATATAAAAAAGGCCGACATTGAATGTCGGCCTTTCTAAATCTAGCTTTAAGCTATGACTAAGCTTACTTAGACATTACTTTGTAGATTGGGTCTTCTGCAACGTTCGCTTCAACTAAGCTACCGGCTTTGTGCAGCATAGCAACACAGTCTTGGCTTAGGTGGCGAAGGTGAAGTGTTTTACCTAGTGCCGCGTAACGGTCAGCAATCGTGTCGATCGCTTCAATAGCAGAGTGGTCAGTAACGCGTGAGTTTGCGAAATCAACGATAACATCTTGTGGATCGTTGTATGAGTCAAACAACTCAAGGAAGTTAGCGGTTGAACCAAAGAAGATTGGACCGTTAACTTTGTACTCTTTAGAGCCTTCAGCGTTAACCGATGTGTCTGCGTAGATGTGCTTAGCATGTTGCCATGCAAACATTAGTGCAGAAGCAACAACACCCACACCAACTGCTACCGCAAGGTCTGTTAGTACTGTAACTACAGTTACAAGGACGATAACGAAGAAGTCTTGCTTAGGAACGCGACGTGCCAACTTGAAGGTTGCCCATTCAAACGTACCGATAACAACCATGAACATAACGCCCACAAGTGCTGCTAGAGGAATCATTTCAATCAGTGCAGAGCCGAACAGGATGAACATCAGTAGTGCAACTGCCGCTACGATACCTGAAAGACGACCACGACCACCTGAGTTTACGTTGATCATCGATTGACCGATCATCGCACAACCACCCATCGCGCCAAATACTGAACACGTCACGTTCGCCATACCTTGACCAACACATTCGCGGTTAGATTGGCCACGAGTGTTTGTCATTTCGTCTAGTACGGTTAGCGTTAGTAGTGATTCGATTAGACCAATCGCTGCAAGAATCACTGCGTAAGGCAGGATGATGTATAGCGTTTCTAGGCTAAACGGTACTGCTGGAATAGAGAATGTTGGTAGAGAGCCCGCTAGTGTTGCTGCTTCGTCACCAGACATAGTACGTAGGAAATCAACAACAGTGCGAGTTTCAAGATCAAGGCCTACAACCAAAGCTGTTACTGTAACAATAGCTACCAATGAAGAAGGTACTGCTGTAGTGAGCTTAGGTAGGAAGTGGATGATACCCATAGTGAGTGCGACTAGACCTAGCATTAGTGTCATTTGACCGCTTGGTAACCAAGTTAGCGCACCTGTTACGTCTGGTGCTTTAAATTGTCCAAGCTGCGCTAAGAAGATAACGATCGCTAAACCGTTCACGAAACCAATCATTACTGGGTGCGGAACGATACGGATGAATTTACCTAGCTTAAATACACCCGCTGCAATTTGCAGAAGGCCGGCTAGCATAACTGCCGCAAATAGGTATTGAACGCCATGGGTTGCTACTAGGCTAACCATTACAACAGCCATTGCGCCAGTTGCACCAGAAATCATACCTGGACGACCGCCGAAGACAGAAGTGATTAAACCTACGATGAATGCTGCGTAAAGACCAACCATTGGGTCAACGCCTGCAACAAAGGCGAATGCTACGGCTTCAGGTACTAGAGCTAAGGCTACGGTAAGACCTGAAAGCACATCATTTTTTACAGAGTGCTTTGAAAATTGTGGGAATTCGAACATGTTTGCTCAGCTATGCTTAAAATGGGTTTACCGACACGAGTGTATTGCGTAGCCAAACAGTGATGAAAAAGAGCGGCAATAGCTAAGTGTCGAAAATATAAGTGCGCGAATGCTACCCAAAAATGTGATTAAGTTCAAGGTTGAACCCTATTTTGAGCAATATATCTATTATAACTAATCGGAACTGTGGATATAAAAAAAGGGCGACTTATGAATAAGTCGCCCTTAGATAGTTCTCTGCAGATTACTCTGCGAAGCTCATTAGTATTGAGGTTTAGTCATGCCTGCGCCGGCTTTATTTGACGCTGCTTGGCTACCTGCACCTTTCGATACAAAACGCTCAGTACGGAATGGAGCCGCAACAACTTGAATCTCTTTGATCTCTTGAGGACCAGGAGCTTTAGTCATTGGTGAACCTGCTTGTTTTTTAGCAACAGCTGCCTTTGGTGCCGCTTTAGGAGCTTCTGCTTTTACCACAGGAGCTTCTTCTACTTTTACACTTTCAGCTTTAGGTGCTTCAGCTTCAACAACTGGTGTTGCTTCTACTTGCACAGCTTCTACTTGCACAGCTTCTGCTACAACAGGCGATTCAACTTTCGCAGTTTCAGCAATCACTGGAGTTTCAACTTTCTCAGTTTCAACTACCGCAGGAACTTCAGTTACCTGAGTTTCAACGACAGTTTCAGCTTCTTCACGGCGGATAATGACTTTACCCATCGCAAGTTCAGGACATGCAAAGCCGCCAGCCATAGCTGTGTTACTTTGTGGTGCCGTCTCTTGAGCTACGTTTTGCTCTTGTACAGCAACTTGAGTTTCAACTGCTACTTGAACTTCAGCCACTTCAGGTTTTGCCTGATTATGGTGAGGTTTTGGAATGAAGCGAGGCATCACTTTACCCATAGCCATCTCTGGAGAAGCTACACCACCTTTACGTAGGCGGAATGGGTTAGGACGACGATCACGACCGCGACGACGACGTTGACCACTTGCACGTAGGTGACGTGGAGAACGACGGTTGCGACGTTGCTTTGGCTCTTCCTGTTCTGTTTGTTCATCAGCGTTTGCTTGAGTTGCTTCTACTTGTTCCGCAACTTTTTGCTCTTGAGCTACTGATTGTTCTTTCGCAATAGACTGTTCTTTAGCAACAGCAGACTCATTTGACGAGTTTTCTGAAGCTTCAGCTTGTTGGTCTTTAATACGAACTTGTTTGTTCAGTTTACGACGCTGACGACGCTCTTTAATCTTAGCTGCTTTCGCTTCTGGCTTAGCCTTAGGCGCTTCTAGTTTATCAGCTTGAGCTTCTGCCGCTAGCTGTAGACCTTCTTCTGCTAATTTAGATGGTGCTAGCTCTTCGCGTTGCTTCTGCTCATCACGTGACTTATTGCGACGGTCTTGCTTAGGCTTACGAGGCTGGCGATTTTGCTGTGGAGCAGTTTCTTTCTGCTCTTCAGGTTTCTCATCACGAACTGGTTTACGACGGCGTTTGTTGTCACGGTTTTCGTTACGATTGTCACCACGCTCACCACGTTGTTCACCACGGTCACCACGTTGGTTACGACGACGGTTATCGTTACGATCACGGCGTTGACGGTTGCCGTTGTTGCGATTGTTCTTAGGTTTCTCTTCTTGCTTCTCTTCTTCTTTTTTCTCTTCTTGAGTTGAAGAGCCAAATAAGAAGCTACCGATAGCTTTGAAGAAACGACCAACTAAACCTGGTTCTTGAGTCGCTGCTGATTCAGCTTTTTTCTCTTCTACAGCTTTAGGAGCTGGAGCAGGAGTCGGTGCTGATTGAGCAGGAGCTGCGAAGCCTTTAAGAGCTGGCTCTTCGATCTTCTTAGGACGAATAGTCTGTTCTGCAGGCTCTTTGCTTTCTGCTTCTTTTAGAGCTTCTAGCTTGGTAGGCAGCAAGTAAGACAGTAGGTCGAACTCTTCACCTTCACGAACACGGATAACCTCAAAGTGCGGTGTTTCCATGTCAGAGTTAGGAACTACAGTGATCTTAACTTCTTGGTTCTTCTCGATGTGGTTTACTGAGCGACGTTTTTCGTTCAATAGGTAAGAAGCGATAGGAACAGGGACTACAGCAAGAACTTGCGCAGTGTTGTCTTTTAGAGCTTCTTCTTCGATCAGACGTAGAACAGATAGTGCTAGAGATTCGTTATCACGAACAACACCAGTACCTGTACAACGAGGACAAATGTGGTGGCTTGCTTCTGCTAGTGATGGACTCAAACGTTGACGAGACATCTCTAGAAGACCAAAGCGAGAAATACGACCAATCTGAACACGTGCGCGATCTAAACGAACGGCATCACGTAGACGGCTTTCTACTTCGCGTTGGTGGCGAACCGGAGTCATATCGATAAAGTCGATAACAACAAGACCACCTAGGTCACGTAGACGTAATTGACGTGCAATTTCATCGGCTGCTTCTAGGTTAGTGTTAAGTGCTGTTTCTTCGATATCGCCGCCCTTTGTTGCACGAGCAGAGTTGATATCGATAGAAGTCAGAGCTTCTGTTGGGTCGATTACGATAGAACCACCAGATGGAAGACGAACTTCACGTTGGAAAGCAGATTCGATCTGGCTTTCAATCTGGTAATGGCTGAATAGTGGTACTTCACCATCGTATTTCTTAACGCGATTCATGAAATCTGGGCGTATTAATTGAATGTGCGCTTGTGCACGTTCAAAAATAGTATTGCTGTCGATTAGAATCTCGCCAATATCACGACGTAGATAGTCACGAATCGCACGAACGATAACGTTACTTTCTTGGTGAATAAGGAAAGGAGCTGCATTTGAATCAGAAGCTTGCTTGATAGCGCCCCAGTGATTCAATAGAACGTTCAAGTCCCACTCAAGCTCTTCTGCACTTTTGCCTACACCCGCTGTACGCACGATTAAGCCCATACCTTGAGGAAGCTCAAGAGTGCTTAATGCTGCTTTCAGTTGAGTGCGTTCATCACCTTCGATACGACGAGAAATACCGCCAGCGCGAGGGTTATTTGGCATAAGAACTAAGTAACTACCCGCCAAAGAGATGAAAGTTGTCAGTGCAGCGCCTTTGCTACCACGTTCTTCTTTCTCAACTTGTACGATTACTTCTTGTCCTTCTCTTAGCACTTCTTTAATGCTAGGACGGCCTTGGTATGTATAACCTTCAGGGAAGTATTCGCGGGCAATTTCTTTAAGAGGGAGGAAACCGTGACGTTCTGCGCCGTAATCAACAAATGCCGCTTCTAGGCTTGGTTCAATACGGGTAATACGTCCTTTGTAGATATTCGCTTTCTTTGATTCGTGACCTGGACTTTCGATATCTAGATCGAACAGTCGCTGGCCATCAACCAAAGCGACACGCAACTCTTCTTTTTGAGTTGCGTTAATTAACATTCTTTTCATTTAGAAATTCTCATTGTCTTTTCTTATTTTCATCATTGGTCTTATCGCTTTAGTTCGTTTCTCATGGTGCCAGATCCCATGGCTTTATCGGTGCAGCCTCCCGGCTGGAGAGGGATGCTCTGGGGCACGTCAGTCATCATAGGGAGTTAGCCTATGATCCGCGATGTGGCGGTGAATACTCAACATGAGTGTACGTGAGTAGAGCGATAAGGAACTCAGTTGACCGTGTCTTACGCCGATTGCAGCACTGTCTAATCTGAGTCATCTACTCATTTACTTGCTTATGAATGGTTAGCTGTTTAAATATTAGTCAATCCATTGATAGCAGCTGTGAACTATAGCAGTGGTCGGTAAACACAGCAATCTGCTTTGTCGTAATGCGGTAAAAAAAACAGTTTTTGTTTGGGTTTTGATAGCTCTAACTCACTGTCTATAAATAATTTATCAATTGATATTTTAATTTGCAGGAAGCTTGGTGCTTTTTTGTTCGAAGAATCAAAGAAATATAGAACTTCAATGACCTTTTAGGGATAGAGTCGCCGGGATTTTAGATAAATAAGTTCAGAATAGGGTTAAGAAAATCTCAATTATCAAAAGTGACAGTGATACAATAACCCAATGAGCGAAATTAGAACCCAAGTCCAATTTGTCGACATTGACGAAGATATGGCTGGTCAGCGTATTGATAACTTCTTACGCAACCAATTAAAAAACATCCCGAAAAGCATGATTTACCGAATCGTGCGTAAAGGCGAAGTCCGCGTTAACAAGAAACGTATCAAGGCTGAGTACAAACTAAAAGCTGGCGACTTAGTACGTATCCCTCCCGTTACTATTGAAGAGAAAACGGAAGAGAACGTACCGAGTACGAAACTCAATAAGGTTTCGGAATTGGAACAGTGCATCATCTATGAAGATGATCACATGCTGATTCTCAATAAACCATCAGGTACTGCGGTTCATGGTGGCAGCGGCTTGAAGTTTGGCGCGATTGAAGCATTACGTGCTCTTCGCCCTGATGCTCGTTTTCTTGAGTTAGTGCACCGTATTGATAGAGATACGTCTGGCATTTTGCTTGTTGCTAAGAAGCGCTCGGCGCTAAGACACCTTCAAGCACAGTTCCGTGAAAAAACGGTTCAAAAATACTATTTCGCTTTAGTGATGGGCGAATGGAAAAACAGCTGTAAAGTCGTCAACGCACCTTTGTTAAAAAATGAAGTGAATAGCATTGTTCGAGTGAACCCGAATGGTAAAGCTTCTGAAACCCGCTTTAAGGTTTTAGAGAAATTCCAAGAGGCGACGTTGATTCAAGCTAGCCCAATTACAGGCCGTACACACCAAATCCGTGTGCACGCTCAGTATACTGGTCATCCAATAGCTTGGGATGATCGTTACGGTGATCGTCGTTTCGATGCTTATACGGGCAAAGTAGGACTGAATCGTCTGTTCTTACATGCAGCCAACATCAAGTTTACCCACCCGGGTAGCGAAGAGAAGATGGATATCTCGGCGCCAATGGAAAGAAGGCTAGAGAAAGCCTTAACTGGTTTACGTAAGCTTTAAGAAGATACGAGATTTTTCGTGAATTGAGTATAATATGCATCAAATGGAAAAGGTTGACGAATATCGTCAACCTTTTTTATTTTCATATGTTGCAGAAGCTCCCCAACTCGCTCGTTCCTCGCTCTTGAGGATGACGACTTTTTAAGGTCACGTTCTATATCATTAGCGGATTAGATAAAATTCGCGTTCCGTCATTCCCTGGACTGACGAAGGAAGGAGTAGGGAATCTCCAACAGAGTGGTAAGTATCGCTTACAACACGTTCATTCCTTGTGCCTCAAGCATATCGACTAAATCGATCAGAGGTAAGCCGATCAGCGTGTTTGGGTCTTTACCTTCCATCTGTTTAAACAATGCAATACCTAACCCTTCGCACATAAAACTGCCCGCGCAGTAATAAGGCTGCTCTTTCTCAACATAAGAAATGATCTGTTGCTCAGTTAAATCGCGGAAATGCACAACAAAGGTGTCGAGACGCGTGTCAGCTTTACTGGTCTCGCTGTTCCATACCGTTATCCCAGTATAGAAAGTGATGCTCTTACCACTTTGACGAGACAACTGCTCAATCGCTTTCTCACGAGTATGAGGTTTGCCAATAATTTCTTCGTCAATCACACATACTTGATCGGAACCAATCACTAGGCTTGGTTGTTCGACAGCACAAGACTTGGCTTTGGTTTCAGCAAGACGCATTACCAATTGTTGAGGAGTCTCTTCTGGAAGTGGCGTTTCATCGCAGTCAGGCTTCGCTGTGACAAAGTCTAACTGTAGTTTTTTGAGGATCTCTTGCCTAAATGGAGATGTAGAAGCTAAAACTAGTTGGTAATTTCTCATTTTAATTTACAATTCGTGTAAGCATTTAGTTCAGGATAACGTAACTTAGCCTGCTATTCATAATGCTCTGAACAGGAAAGGTAGGAAAGTACATTTTTTTTGCCATTTCCTTTGACTAAACACGATTTGGAAGATAAGATTCGCGCCCTATGCAAAAGGAAAAAATACCGCGTACAGTTGATCCGGCAAGAACGGCTCAAAAACGACTCGATATGGATGGTATCATTCAAGTCAGTCTTTTAAAGCGTTTAACCGAAACAACTGAAGGCGTAAAACGTGACGCGCAAGTCTCAATGTCATTTGGGCTTGATGAACAACGATTAGTCGTTATCTCTGGTAAAGCTAACGTCGAAGTCGATTTAGAGTGTCAACGTTGTAATGAGGTTTTCGCACATGAGTGCGATGTCCAATTTACTTATACTCCTGTTTACAGCGAGAAAAGTGAAGAGGAAGCACCGGAAGAGTACGATTTGGTAGATCTAAACGAGTACGGTGAGTTAGACCTGATTCAATTAGTTGAAGACGAGTTCATCCTTGGATTGCCACAAATAGCAATGCACGACGATGCGAAATGTAGCGTTAACTCAAATAACTTGGTGTTTGGTGAACTTCCTGAAGAAATTGAGGAAGATAAAAAGCCGAATCCATTTGATGTTTTAAAAAACTTAAAGAAGTAACTTATTAGTAAGTATCTTTAAGAATTTACATAGGAGTAGGGTCAATGGCCGTACAAAAGAGCAAGAAATCACGTTCAATGCGTGGCATGCGTCGTTCACACGATGCGCTAACTACAGCTGCACTTTCTGTAGACGCAACTTCAGGTGAAACTCACCTACGTCACAACGTGACTGCCGAAGGTTTCTACCGCGGCAAAAAGGTTATCAACAAGTAAGGTTGACCTTTGCAAAATCTAACCGTTGCGCTTGATGCAATGGGCGGGGACTTCGGTCCTCGTGTTACAGTGCCTGCCGCCGTGCAGGCACTGTCGTATTTCCCAGAGCTAAAAGTCATTCTAATAGGTGATCGAAACGCGATCACATCTCAATTATCTTCATTAGGTCGAATGCCTGATTCTCGTTTGAGTATCCAGCATTGTGATCGAGTCATTTCCAATTCTGAAAAACCTTCACTGGCCCTACGCAACAGTCAGGGTAGCTCTATGCGTGCTGCTATCGATCTGGTTGCCGAGTCACAAGCTGATGCTTGTGTGAGTGGTGGCAACACCGGCGCACTGATGGCGTTATCTCGTTTCCGACTCAAACTCCTTCCTGGTATTGATAGGCCTGCATTGGTTTCAGCTTTGCCTACCGCTTCTGGCAACCGTACATGGATGCTTGATTTAGGAGCGAACGTTTCTAGTGACGCGGATTCACTGTTTCAGTTTGCCGTAATGGGCAGTGCATTAGCAGAACAACATTTAGGTCGCGTGCCTCGTGTCGCTATCTTGAATATCGGCGCTGAAGAAATCAAAGGCAATGACCTTGTAAAACGATGCGCTGAAATGTTGTCGAATACTCAGTCTGTGAACTTCATAGGCTATATTGAAGGTAATCAATTACTTCAAGATGCTGCTGATGTCGTCGTATGTGATGGTTTTGTGGGCAATGTCTGCTTAAAAACGTGTGAAGGTACGGCTCAGCTCTTTATTGATAAGCTAAAAACGCGCATGATGGCTTCAACAATAAAGGGTTGGATCGCCAGAATGTTGTTTTCTGAGCTATTTACTGAATTAAAAACCTTGAACCCCGACCAGTATAACGGCGCAAGTTTGTTAGGATTGCGCGGCATTGTCATTAAAAGCCATGGAAGTGCTGATGTGTCTGCAGTCGTCAACGCGATTGGTGAGGCAGTACACGAGGTCAAACGACAAGTCCCCAGTCGCATTAGCGATCGTTTGGAAGCGGTTTTACTCGAGAGGCATTATTAGTCTTCATGTATAGCAAAATTTTAGGTACTGGCAGCTACTTGCCATCTCAGGTGCGTACTAACGCAGACTTAGAGAAAATGGTAGAGACTAGCGATGAGTGGATCGTTGCTAGAACAGGTATTAAAGAGCGTCGTATTTCAGCGGAAAACGAAACTGTTGCGGATATGGCGTTTTACGCTGCTGAGAATGCCATTGAAATGGCAGGTATCGACAAAGAAGATATTGATTTAATCATCGTTGCGACAACCAGCAGTAGCCACACATTTCCGTCTTCGGCATGTCAGGTACAAGGCAAGCTTGGTATCAAAGGCTGCCCTGCGTTTGATTTGGCTGCGGCGTGTTCTGGTTTTGTCTACGCACTGTCTGTTGCTGATCAACACATCAAGACTGGCATGTGTAAGAACGTTTTGGTAATCGGTGCGGATGCACTGTCAAAAACCTGTGATCCGACTGACCGCTCTACTATCATCTTATTTGGTGATGCTGCAGGTGCGGTGGTTGTTGGCGCAAGCGAAGAGCCAGGTATTTTGTCTACTCACATTTACTCTGATGGTAAATATGGTGAGCTTCTAAGCCTAGAAGTTCCAGAGCGTGGCGGTGATGCGGACAAATGGTTGCACATGGCGGGCAACGAAGTATTTAAAGTGGCGGTAACTCAGCTTTCTAAGCTAGTGAAAGACACATTAGCGGCGAACAATATGGATAAGTCAGAGCTTGATTGGTTAGTTCCACATCAAGCGAACTACCGTATTATCTCGGCAACCGCTAAAAAGCTGACGATGTCGCTTGATCAAGTTGTGATTACTCTTGATAAGCACGGCAATACGTCGGCAGCTACCGTACCAACGGCCCTTGATGAGGCTGTTCGCGACGGGCGAATTAAACGTGGTCAAACGCTTCTACTTGAAGCGTTTGGTGGCGGCTTCACTTGGGGTTCTGCGTTAGTTAAATTCTAACCCCAAGCGATAATCAACAAACAAGGCACATAACTTATGTGCCTTATTCAATTTTTTGCTTTGCTTAAAGGAAAATTACTATGAGCAAATTTGCTATCGTATTCCCAGGCCAAGGCTCTCAAGCTATCGGTATGCTTGCTGACCTAGGCGAACAGTATGAGGTTGTTAAAAAGACATTTGCTGAAGCTTCAGAAGCACTTGGTTACGATCTATGGGCATTGGTTCAAGATGGTCCAGTAGAAAATCTAAATGAAACTTTCCGTACTCAACCGGCTCTACTAACAGCGTCTGTTGCAATCTGGCGTGTATGGCAAGAGCTTGGTCTAGAGCAACCTGCAAACCTAGCCGGCCACAGCCTAGGCGAATACTCTGCACTAGTGTGTGCGGGTGTTATCGACTTTAAAGAAGCGATCAAGCTGGTTGAGCTACGTGGTCAACTGATGCAAGAAGCGGTTCCTGCGGGCGTTGGTGCAATGTACGCAATCATCGGTCTAGATGATGAAGCGATTGCTAAAGCGTGTGAAGAAGCGGCACAAGACGAAGTTGTGTCTCCAGTTAACTTCAATTCACCTGGCCAAGTTGTTATCGCGGGTAACAAAGCAGCAGTAGAGCGCGCTGGTGCACTATGTAAAGAAGCAGGCGCTAAACGTGCACTTCCTTTACCAGTATCTGTGCCGTCTCACTGTGCCCTTATGAAGCCTGCAGCAGACAAGCTAGCGGTTGCTCTGAAAGCTCTAGAGTTCAACACGCCGGCACTGCCTGTTATCAATAACGTTGATGTTATTGCTGAAACAGACCCGGCAAAAATCAAAAGCGCACTTGTTCGCCAGCTGTACAGCCCAGTTCGTTGGACTGAAGGTGTACAAGCTATGAATGAGCAAGGCGTAGAGAAGCTACTAGAATTAGGCCCAGGTAAAGTTCTTACCGGTCTAACAAAACGAATCGTAAAAACTATGACAGCTGCTGCAGTTAATGACACTGCATCACTAGAAGCTGCTAAGTAAATAAACACTTAATAGAGAAGTTATGATGAATTTAGAAGGCAAAGTTGCACTAGTTACAGGCGCAAGCCGTGGTATCGGTCGTGCAATCGCTGAACTTTTAGTTGAGCGTGGTGCTAAAGTTATCGGTACTGCTACGTCTGAAGGCGGCGCTGCTGCAATCAGTGAGTACCTAGGTGAGAACGGTAAAGGTCTTGCTCTTAATGTAACGGATGTTGACTCAATTGCAGCTACACTGAAAACCATCAACGATGAATTCGGTGCGATTGACATTCTGGTTAACAACGCAGGTATCACTCGTGATAACCTACTTATGCGTATGAAAGACGATGAATGGAATGACATCATCGATACTAACCTAACGCCTATCTTCCGCATGTCTAAAGCTGTATTGCGTGGCATGATGAAGAAGCGTCAAGGACGTATCGTAAACGTTGGTTCTGTAGTCGGTACTATGGGTAACGCTGGTCAAGCTAACTACGCAGCTGCAAAAGCAGGCGTAATTGGTTTTACTAAATCAATGGCTCGTGAAGTTGCGTCTCGTGGTATTACAGTGAACACTGTAGCACCTGGTTTCATCGAAACTGACATGACTAAAGCGCTAAATGATGACCAACGTGCAGTAACTTTGGCGAATGTACCAGCAGGTCGACTAGGTGACCCTCGCGAAATCGCTGAAGCTGTGGTATTTTTGGCGTCACCTGCGGCAGCTTATATCACAGGTGAAACACTTCACGTCAATGGCGGTATGTACATGGTGTAAATTATGTGCAACATTTGTGCATGATTTAAGTCAAGATCATACGTAATTTCGGTTAAAATCGTGAAAATTGTGGTTTGACCAGAAAAGTTGACCTTGCAACTTTCAATAGATTGAATAAACTACGGAAAACATCGCATAAAGCGAACTCTGTAAAGGAAAAGAAAAAATGAGCAACCTCGAAGAACGCGTAAAGAAAATCATTGTTGAACAGCTAGGTGTAGACGAAGCTGAAGTTAAAAACGAAGCTTCTTTCGTTGATGACCTAGGTGCAGATTCTCTAGACACAGTTGAGCTAGTAATGGCTCTAGAAGAAGAATTCGACACTGAGATTCCAGATGACGAAGCTGAGAAAATTACTACTGTTCAAGCTGCTATCGATTACGTAACTAGCGCTCAGTAATAATCTCTCCCAGGCGGTCACCTCGACCGCCTGTGTTTTATCTAACTCATCTATCCTCATCTTAAATCACCTCAATCCCCGGAGTGTAATATCGTGTCCAAGCGTCGTGTAGTTGTCACTGGCATGGGTATGTTGTCGCCGGTAGGCAACACTGTAGAATCTTCTTGGAAAGCCCTGCTAGCTGGTCAAAGTGGTATCGTTAATATCGATCATTTTGACGCAACCAATTTCTCAACTCGTTTTGCAGGTCTAGTTAAAGACTTTAACTGCGAAGAGTATATGACTAAAAAAGATGCTCGTAAGATGGACTTGTTCATCCAGTACGGCGTCGCAGCAGGTATTCAAGCTTTAGATGATTCAGCCCTAACTATTACTGAAGAAAACGCTCCTCGTGTAGGCGTTGCTATCGGTTCTGGTATTGGTGGTCTTGGTTTGATCGAAGCCGGTCACAAGGCTCTAACTGAAAAAGGCCCTCGTAAAATCAGCCCGTTCTTCGTACCGTCGACGATCGTGAATATGATTGCGGGTCACATGTCTATCATGCGTGGCCTACGCGGTCCAAACATCGCGATCTCTACAGCATGTACGACTGGCCTACATAACATTGGCCACGCGGCTCGTATGATTGCATACGGCGATGCTGACGCAATGCTAGCGGGTGGTGCTGAAAAAGCATCGACACCACTAGGTATGGGCGGTTTTGGTGCGGCTAAAGCACTGTCTACTCGTAACGATGAGCCTCAAAAAGCTTCTCGTCCATGGGACAAAGGCCGTGACGGCTTCGTTCTTGGTGACGGTGCAGGCATGATGGTTCTTGAAGAGTATGAACATGCTAAAGCTCGTGGCGCTAAGATTTACTGTGAGCTAGTTGGCTTCGGTATGTCGGGTGACGCTTACCACATGACATCTCCAAGTGAAGATGGTTCTGGTGGCGCACTAGCAATGGAAGCGGCTATGCGTGATGCTGGCATTACTGGTGAACAAATCGGTTATGTTAACGCACACGGTACTTCGACTCCTGCAGGTGACGTAGCGGAAGTGAAGGGCATCAAGCGTGCTCTTGGCGAAGCAGGCAGCAAGCAAGTCTTGGTTTCTTCTACGAAATCAATGACTGGCCACCTTCTAGGTGCTGCAGGTTCTGCTGAAGCGATCATCACTGCGATGTCTCTAATTGATCAAATTGTTCCACCAACAATCAATTTAGATGATCCTGAAGAAGGCTTAGATATTGACTTAGTACCTCACACTGCGCGTAAAGTTAGCGGTATGGAATATGCTGCATGTAACTCATTCGGTTTCGGTGGTACTAACGGCTGTTTGATCTTCAAAAAGATTTAATCATCTTATATAAGAGTCAAACATCGTAGATAGTCATAATTAGAACTGTTTTTAAACGGCTCGATGCTTTAGCATTGAGCCGTTTCTTTTTATGGGGAAAAACATGTTTTGGGTTGATGGAGAAAGTCAGCAAACTGTCGATATCTTAGATCGCTCGTTTCAGTATGGAGACGGCTGTTTTACTACCATGCTTGTTCAAGATGGCCAGATTCAATATTTTCACGATCATCAGCGTCGTGTTGATGATTGTCTTAAAGCGTTACGCATTTCCGAACTTGATTGGAATACGGTTAACCTTTGGCTCGATAATGCACTTGAACATATCCAACACAATGCGCTTCCTGGTACAAAGAGCCTTAATGGTTCAACGAATCTTCAAGATAAAAACAAGCCTCATGATGAAAAAGCAGGGCTCAAGCTGCACGTTAGCCGTGGGGCTGGCGGTCGTGGCTACAGTGCCAAGAATATCGCCAAGCCAACGATAACCATCAGTACATTTGATTACCCAAATCATTATTCCGCGTGGCAAGATTCCGGTGTAGACCTCGGTATCTGCCAACAAGCACTGGGTTTGAGCCCATTATTGGCCGGTCATAAGCACAATAATCGCCTTGAGCAAATCTTGATGAAAGATGAAATGGATCAGGCCGGTGAAGTGGATGGCGTGGTTCTGGATATATCCGGTAACGTGATTGAAACCACCATGGCTAATCTGTTTTGGCGAAAAGGGCAGACGATTCACACTCCTCAACTGACGCAAAGTGGCGTTGCTGGGGTTATGCGTAAGCAAGTGTTAACCGCGCTGAATCAAGCTGAACTTTCCGTTACTATTAGTGACTACTGCTTATCTCAACTCATGCAAGCTGATGAGGTTTTCATGACCAACTCCATTTTAGGGGTTGCCCCAGTTACCCGTATTAGTGATACCCAATTCAACATTGGAACCGTTACTCGTAGCCTTCAAGGACAACTAAACTCGTGATCAAAAAGTTATTTATTTTTATTATCTTGTGCCTAATCGCAGCCGCGGCTGCTGGTTTTTATGTTTACAACCAAGCGCAAGATAACCTGAAACAAGTTATTCAATTAGAAAAACCACAAGTCGTGACTGTTGCTTCAGGTAGCAGCTTTAACCGCGTTCTAGCCCAGTTGATTAACGAGGGGCTTTTCGAGGCTTCTCCTTATGAGAAATTAATCCGTAAGTTACATCCTGAGCTTGTAGACGTAAAAGCGGGTACATTCCTGCTTGAACCGGGTTTAACCTTAGAGCAGGCGCTACAAGTGCTTGTAGAAGGGAAGGAGCACCAATTTACCATTACCTTTGTAGAAGGCAGTCGTTTTGACGAGTGGCTTGTTCAGCTAAAAGACAACGAATTCATTCAGCAGACGTTGAATGATGTCTCTGAAAAAGAGATCGCACAAAAGCTTGGTATTGAAAATGAAAAGCTAGAAGGCCTTTTCTTAGCGGAAACATACCACTACACCTATGGCACAACGGATTTAGATTTGTTGAAACGTGCCCACCGAGATCTAATGAACGTGGTCAATGATGAGTGGGAAAATAGAGCCGATAAACTGCCTCTTAAATCGCCTTATGAAGCTTTAATTCTTGCGTCTATCATCGAGAAAGAGACTGCTGTCGCTTCTGAGCGTGAGCGTGTGTCTTCTGTATTCGTTAACCGCTTGAACAAGCGTATGCGTTTGCAAACTGACCCAACGGTTATCTACGGCATGGGCGATAGCTACAAAGGCAATATTCGTAAGAAAGATCTACGCACACCAACGCCGTACAACACCTATACAATGAGCGGTTTACCGCCAACACCGATCGCGATGGCGGGTAAAGCGTCTATCAACGCGGCTCTGAATCCAGAGAAGAGCAACTACCTTTATTTTGTTGCGAGTGGAACCGGCGGTCACGTATTTTCAAAGAGTTTGACTGAGCATAACCGTGCAGTACGAGCTTACTTAAAGCAATTAAGAAAAAACAAATAAAGAAAGAATTATGAATCAGTCGAAATTTATCGTGGTTGAAGGCCTTGAAGGTGCTGGCAAAAGTACAGCAATCAATGCCATCGTTGAGACATTGAAAACAGCTGGTGTCGCTGACATCGTTAATACTCGTGAACCCGGTGGTACCGTGCTTGCCGAGAAGATGCGCTCGTTGGTCAAAGAAGAACACGAGGGCGAGAAGCTGCAAGACATGACTGAGTTGCTGCTGATGTACGCAGCGCGTGTTCAATTAGTAGAAAACGTCATCAAGCCTGCACTAGACAGTGGTAAATGGGTGTTGGGTGATCGCCATGATATGTCTTCTCAAGCATACCAAGGTGGTGGTCGTCAGATCGCTCGTAGCACTATGGAATCACTGAAAGCAACCACGCTAGGCGGCTTTAAGCCAGATTTAACACTATATTTGGACCTAGACCCTAGAGTAGGACTAGAGCGTGCCAGAGGCCGTGGTGAGCTTGATAGAATTGAAAAAATGGACATCTCATTTTTCGATCGCACGCGTGAACGTTACCTTGAGATTGCAGAACAAGACGAAACGGTTCTTGTGGTTAATGCACAGCAAGAGATTGAGCAAGTGGCTGCTGATATTAAAGTTGCGCTAGGTGCTTGGCTCGATAAACAGTAGGTAGTCATGGCTGAAGTTTATTCTTGGCTCACACCTGTATGGAGTGAGTGGAAAAAAAGTCTCGATGCAGAACGTTTTCCTAACTCTGTGATCGTTAATGCGCCTGACGGGCTTGGTGTGGAAGCGCTGGTTAGTCAGCTCACGTCGGCACTGATGTGTGTTAACTACGAAAGTGAAGCGTGCGGCTTTTGTCACAGCTGTGAATTAATGAAGTCGGGGAGTCACCCTGATTTCCATGTGATCGAACCTGAGAAAGAAGGTAAATCGATTACCGTTGACCAAGTGCGTGCGAGTAACCGCTGGGCTCAACAATCGTCACAGTTGGGTGGCTTGCGTGTCATTTTGCTGAGTCCAGCTGAAGCGATGAATGAATCGGCGTCTAATGCGCTGTTGAAAACACTGGAAGAACCTGCGAGTAATTGTATTTTCATCCTTTCAACGCGCAACAGTAATCGCTTAATGCCAACTATTCTTAGCCGTTGCCAGCAATTTAATGTGGTGTGTCCACAATTGGATGCAGGATCGGCATGGTTAAATGGAGAAGTTGGTAAAACGGTTCCTCAGTACATACTGACATTGAACGACAACGCCCCCCTGAAAGCGAAAGCAATGTTTGATCAAGGTGGCGTCGAAGCTTCAACAAAAGCGCTCGATGGCTTTGTGAATGTGATAAAAGGCACTCAACCCGACATGCTGAAGTTCTCTACAGAGCTTAGCAAAGACCCTTTGATTCAACTTAGCTGGCTTTGGCATTTATTGTCAGATGTACAAAAGCTGCATTTTGGTTTAGCTAATCAGGCTATCATTCCGAGTGCGAAAGCACTGTATGAGGTGATGTCTTATCAAAGTGCTTATGCAGCGTCGAATAAACTGCTGATATTGATTGAGCAGTTAAAGCAACACCCTGGGCTCAATACGGAGCTACTCATAATGAATTGGCTGATAGCCACTTGCGAGGAAACATGTTCGTAGATTCCCATTGTCATTTAGACAAACTGGATTATCAAGATTTACACACCAGCGTAGAAGACGTGGTTAATAAGGCGAAAGCAGCCAACGTTGACCAACTGCTTTCTGTCGGTGTGACGCTGGATTCGTTTGAAAATATGATCGAGATGATCTCGCCGTTTGATAATGTTAAGGCTTCGTGTGGCGTTCACCCTCTCGACGTAGAGAGCGACTTCTGTTTAGAAAGAATGCGTGAGTACGCGAGCAACCCTAAAGTGGTGGCGATTGGTGAAACTGGCCTAGATTATCATTACCAACCAGAGACTGCAGAGCTACAACAGCTCAGGTTCAAGCAGCACGTTGAGTTGGCTGTTGAGCTTAATAAACCTTTGATCATCCACACGCGTAACGCGCGTGAAGATACGTTAGCTATTTTACGCGATGGCGGAGCAGAGAAGTGTGGTGGTGTGATTCACTGCTTTACTGAAGATCAAGCGTTCGCTGAAGCGGCAATGGAACTAGGTTTCTATATCTCGATCTCAGGTATTGTGACCTTTAAACAAGCCACTGAACTTAAAGACGTTGTGAAAAACCTACCTCTAGATAGGTTGCTGATCGAAACGGATTCGCCATATTTGGCGCCAATTCCATATCGTGGTAAAGAGAATCAGCCTGCATATGTAGTCGAAGTTGCGGCTTATATCGCCCAGTTAAAAGGGGTATCAATGAAAGAGGTTGCTGAACAAACGACCAAAAATTACCAAAAACTTTTTTTGCGATAGAAATCTAACTAAACAAACAAAAGGGAGCGAAAGCTCCCTTTTTGTGTTTTTGATCACCAAAAATGCGTTTTTTTTTAATGTTTACGGAATATGTTGAACTTGAGAGCGTGAATTACAACATTTGTAATTTTGTTACTAAAAATAACATTACCCTCTATTTTATTTACTCAGTAAAATAATAGAAGGGTATTATAATTCATTTACTTTTCAGTTAGTTATAGGCTTGTAAAGCATTGCATTTCTATATTTGACATGTGATCCAAGACGTGTTTTGAAACTAAATTTCGTAAGTGACTAGAAAGTTAGTTCCCCATCAATATATATTTAGCGGCAGAAAATATAATGCAATACATGGTTACATTTTCACTGGGTGCTAACATATAGGCTACGGGGGTGTGCCGTTAGGACCCATATAATTATTTTATCTTTATCAGGAGCATAAACATGTTTAAGAACCTTTTTGCTAGCCTGCAGAAAGTTGGTAAGTCTCTGATGCTACCAGTATCAGTTTTACCAGTTGCGGGTATTTTGCTAGGTGTCGGTGCAGCAGACCTTCCTTTCATTCCAGAAATTGTTTCAAACTTAATGGAACAAGCGGGTGGTTCAGTATTCGGTCAAATGGCACTACTGTTCGCAGTAGGCGTAGCACTTGGCTTTACTAATAACGACGGTGTAGCTGGTCTAGCTGCTATCGTTGGTTACGGCATCATGACTGCTACACTAGGCGTAATGGCTGGTGTAATGGGCGTTGATAAAATCGACACTGGTGTACTAGGTGGTATCCTAGTCGGTGGTGTTGCTGCTTGGGCATTCAACCGTTTCTTCCGTATTCAACTACCAGAGTACCTTGGCTTCTTCGCTGGTAAGCGTGCTGTGCCAATCATCACAGGTTTCTCTGCGATTGGTCTAGCAATCCTACTATCTGTAGTATGGCCACCAGTTGGCGGCGCTATCTCTGCGTTCTCTGATTGGGCTGCTCACCAAAACCCACAAGTGGCGTTTGGTATCTACGGTATCGTTGAGCGTTCTCTGATTCCATTTGGTCTTCACCACGTTTGGAACGTACCTTTCTTCTTCGAAGCTGGTACTTGTGTAAACGCTGCTGGCGAAACTCAAAACGGTGTTCTTACTTGTTACCTAGTTGCTGATGACGCATCTCGTGCTGCGGGCAATGGCTTCGGTCAGCTAGCTGGTGGTTACATGTTCAAGATGTTCGGTCTACCTGCTGCTGCAATCGCGATTGCACATTCAGCTAAACCTGAAAACCGCGCTAAAGTAATGGGCATCATGGCTTCTGCTGCGTTGACTTCATTCCTAACGGGTATCACTGAACCAATCGAATTCTCATTCCTATTCGTTGCTCCTGTACTGTACGCAATCCACGCTCTATTAGCTGGTTCTGCATACGTTCTTGCGAACACTCTAGGTTTTGTACACGGTACATCTTTCTCACACGGTCTAATCGACTTCCTAGTTCTATCTGGCAATGCGTCTAAGATGGGTCTAATGGTTGTATGTGGTGTTGCTTACGCTGCAATTTACTACATCGTATTCCGCACTGTGATTAAAGCACTTGACCTTAAAACTCCGGGCCGTGAAGACGAATCTGAAGAAGAAGTAGTTGCTACAGGTTCTGAACTTGCTGGTGAGCTAGTTGCTGCATTCGGTGGTAAAGCGAACATCACTGGTCTTGACGCTTGTATTACTCGTCTACGTGTTGCAGTAGCTGATACTGCTCTTGTTGACCAAGACAAACTGAAGAAACTAGGCGCTGCAGGTGTTGTTGTAGTTGCTGGTGGCGTACAAGCTATCTTCGGTACTAAGTCTGACAACCTTAAGACAGACATGGATGAGTGGATCCGTAACAACGGTTAATTCGCTGATTCAATAAATTGAAAGGAGGCCTTACGGCCTCCTTTTTTGTTTTCTGCAATATGCAAAATATCCTCACGTTTAATACCAATCGTAGTAAATAACTGGTCATCCTAGCTTGTTAAAAACCTCGATAACTTCGTTAGAATTTTTGATTGTAGAATAGCTACTTATCAAAAAATTATGCCTTGTTCTCAAGATTTTTTCCTGCGCTATTCCTGAACACTTACTTACTGTGATTGGTATAAGCTCTTCTTACTCAACTAGTTCTACTCAACTCTATGTGTTGAAGGCCGATACCGAACCTTGAGCGCCAGTTCGCTTTTACCTAGCGATGACACCTCTCTTTGTGAACCCAGTACACTACCATTTTTAAAAACAGTCTGAGAATATTATGAAACATCGTTATTTGGTCGGCCTTATGTGCTGCAGCGGAGCCGCGTTTGTGCATGCTTCTGAAGCACCAGATTTGGAAGTTGGATTAGCCATTGACCAAGACCTGAGTGTCGTTGTCGAATTTGATCAGAAATACCGTGCCACGATTGGCAACGACGGTGCTGCATTTGACTATATTTTGAAGCGTGGTCAGTTTGAGACTGAAGCTCCGTTGAGTTGGTATGTCGGTGCAGGTGCTTGGGCTGAGTGGAATGATGATTTTGGCTTACGTTTGCCTTTAGGTGTTAAAGTGAATTTCTACGAAGGTTGGAATGCGTACGCTCAAGTTCACCCAGAGCTCGACATGTATAAAGGTGTTGAATTACAAGTGGGTGGTGCACTGGGTATCACCTATAAGTTCTAGGTGATGAGACAAAAAAATGCCAGCTTAGTAGCTGGCATTTTTGAATGGTTTAAATAAGGTTATTTCTGTTTGTCCATTGCACGCTTTATGCAAATTGCAGCACCACCCCAAGTGATACCAAGACCAAGAACCATCATAATAATCGCACTCGTTGTCATGATTATGCTTCCTTCTTACTTGTCATATTTATGATAATGCCAATCGCTAGTAATCCTGCGATCATTGCCCAACCAAGAGTCAGGTCGTAGCCACCGTAACCGTCTGTAAACAATGCGCTTAGTTTTGTTGCAAGAATGATTGCAAGCATAACTGGAGTGACGAAGCGTAAACATACGTTAAACCATACGCCAATAGAGAAATCTGAAATCTCATTGACGTACGTACGTACATCGCTAACTTTGTTTAGTAGCCATGCCATTAGAAGGATTTCAATGAATCCGCCTACCATGATGCCGACGTTGTTAGCGAAGTGATCGACTAGGTCTAGTAGAAGTAGGCCGCCGTTAGTTGCAAATGCCATAGACACCACAACACCAACGCCAATAACAATACTTGCTGCTTTTTTACGGCTCCAGTTCAGCTTGTCCATAATTGCAGATGTTACTGCTTCCATAATTGAGATATGAGAGCTTAAACCAGCCACAACAAGTGCAAAGAAGAATAGTGGACCCAGAATATACGGTGCTGGAAGTAAATTAATCGCAGCAGGTAGCGTAACAAACGCAAGGCCAACGCCTGCGGATACTACTTCAGTTAATGGTTTACCTTGTTCTTGAGCCATGTAGCCAAGAACAGAGAAAATCATAATACCCGCAAGAATTGAGAAACCACAGTTGATAAGAACCGTCATGAACGCGTTGTTCGTGATATCTGATTTTTCAGGCAGGTAGCTTGAGTAAGCCAGCATGATCGCAAAACCGATACTTAGCGTGAAGAAGATTTGTCCATAAGCAGCAGCCCATACTTTTACGTCCCAGATCTTGCTGAAATCAGGTTCGAACATGTAGTTCACACCATCTAGAGCACCAGGAAGGAAAACCATGCGTCCGATAAGCAAAATCACCATTATGAACAACACTGGCATCATTACTTTAGAAGCACGTTCGATACCAGCTTTAACACCACCCACGATAGCTGCATAAGTGATTGCCCAAGCGAGTAACATTGCGCCAGCGATGCCCCATTGGATGCTACCTAGGTTCGTCGGTGAGTTATCACCTAGAGCTAGATATTCACTGAAGAAGAATGCGTTAGTGTCTGTTCCCCAGCTTTGATTGAATGACATACCGAAGTATGAAATTGCCCAACCGATAACGGCAACATAGTAGACCGCGATTACAGCCGCTACACCCACTTGGAACCAGCCAAGCCACTCAAATTTTGAGTTGATGCGCGCTAAGGTTGCAGGTGCAGAGCCACGATATTTTTGACCCATACTGAACTCTAGGATCATAAATGGGATACCAGCCGTAAGCATGGCAAATAGATATGGAATGAAAAAAGCACCGCCGCCATTTTCATAAGCCATATATGGAAAACGCCAAATGTTTCCTAAACCAATAGCAGATCCTACTGCGGCAAGGATAAATCCTGCTCGGGATCCCCACTGTTCTCGCTTCATATTTAACTCCTTTACAACTTCCCTGAGGTATGAAGCTTCTCGTCACGCTGTGCTTGGTAAGGAGATGATAGTTAAAACAGGCAAACGGTTTGACTGTTTACTTTATCTTCCGTGATTAAGCAAAAGTTTAGATTATTATGTTGTTAGCGATTGGAGAACTCAGCGGATAATTCTTAATTGTTTGATGTGTGTTTGCATAACCTGAAATATTCAGCTGATGCGTGCTAATGAGCCTACCTAGTTAGAATGGTTAAAGCAATAGATTAGGTATGTTTAATAACTGTGGTCTTATGGTCTTTAAGATGTTAAATGATGGTTATTTTAGAGGTATGAATTGGTTTGGGGTTTTCTGATTGGTTTATGTGTCTAATTTTTTCTGTTTTATTAGGTTATATGACTTTATTTAAAAGTAGAGCGTATGACTGAAATTCATACACTCTATAGTTGAACTGACCAACTATTCGGAGGTTCTATTGGTATGAGATGGTCATCGATACTTAGAAAGTAAAACTCAGTCCGACATTGGCTTGGAATTGGTTCATCCAGTCGGTATCAAAGCGGATGATGCACTCTTGCCCGTTACTTGGGATGTTACAAACACCGGAGGTGTCGTTATCGACAACGGTACCTAACCAACGTAGTTGTGTGTTTAACGCTAATCGGTCACTAAATTTGTACTCTAAACCACCAAAGATAGAGGTTGAGAACCCATACTTATCTTTTGCCCAGTCTACATCGACGTAAGAAGCACCAAGGCCTAATCCCAAATAACCAGACAACACAGAAGAAGCTGGGTAGTAAATGCTACTTTGAAAGTGCAGGTATTGGATGGAGGAGCTTAGGTTGAGTGTTTCTAATTCAGAGCTTTGATTAGAATAGAAAAAGCCGATGCGTCCTTTTTCAAATGGCGTTTCAATCGAAAAGGTGTAGTTTTCAGACCCTTTCATATCATAGGTTTTACCGTCTTGGTCTTCGACACTGCCACCGCCTGTATAGCCCACCATCGGAGTAATGATGATCTCCGGCGAGGCATATACGCTCGAAACGGAGAGAAGCGTAATCAGTGCCATTATATTTGCTTTGTTATTCATGAGTATATCCTTATCCATACACTTACTAATTGTGATGGTTACATCAATATTGTGCGACTAATTTCGACGATTCTTGAAGATACTTCACACACCTGATAGTACTTAAATAGAGACTCGACAAATTAATAATAAGACAGAGGTGTCTATGGACCATAATCTGAAAAATGCCCTACAAATAACGGTTGTCATCTACGCAATCATTCTCTCATTTGGCTTTATTGCAATTGGTAGTTAATACCATTTATTGCGAGGCTGGGTTTTTATACTCAGGGAATAATGAATAGTGGGATTATAACCAATATTGATGCAGCAATAGACTTAGATTATTACGCTAAGTTTATTGCTGGAAAAACAGCACTGGTCGCCCAAGGTGGTGGACAGAGAAGTATTTTTACTTCTGGAGTGCTGGATGCCTTTCTTCTTTCTAATTTTGACCCCTTCGACGAGTTTTTTGGTACCTCTGCAGGTGCTCTTAATTTGTGTGCTTATCTGTGCCGCGATAAAGGCCTTGGCCGTTCTTTCCTTCTCGATCTCACAACATCACCTGAATTCTTCAATCTCTTTTCTTATATACGACACAGAAAGAACCTTGGATTAGAGTGGGCCTTAGAACAAATCATGGCTTACCCATACAAGCTTGATTTGGATTTAGGACGACAAACGCTAGGCGATCGCCATTTCTATGCAGCCGTCACGGATTCTAAAGACTTACGAGATCACTACTTTCCAGTATTGGGTGAAGATTGGTACAAAGTGATGATTGCAACCTGTGCGATTCCTCGCTTATACAATGATGAAATCTTTATTGGCGACAATGCTTATGTGGATGGTGGTGTATCAGCTTGCATCCCAGTTCAAGAAGCGTGGCGTAGACAAGCCCGTTCCATTGTTGTGATCCGAACTGAGCCTACGCTAGAGGAAGAGGTCGAGGTTCAAGCTAACAGTACGAGATTAAAAACACCCAAACCGATATCAGCCGAAGAACTGGAATGGTTCCGCGAATCTTTTGACAGTGTTCAAGGTCATTGGCAACAAAAAGTGGAGCAGTGGAAAACCGATTGGAGCTCGTTCTTTCAACAACAAATTCTCAGCTCAAAAGAACAGAAGCGCGACAGATCACATTTGGATTTGTTGAATGGTGGTCGATGGTTATTCGGGGCGGATGACATCTATAGATTAAGTCATTTAATTGGTGATAAGTTTGATTCCGGCTTAGCAGATATGCTGATGGTGCATTACCAAACTTACTCATTGACTCAGGATTTTTTGAACTCCCCACCAGACGATGCTTTTGTCGTGCAAATTGCCCCGAGTAAGCCGCTGAAATCCAATTCATTAATGAGTAATAAAGAAGATTTACTGCACGATTATGAATTGGGTTTAGAAGCCGGTTACCGATTTGTTGAAACTTATACCTCAACGGAAAATGCTCGAAGCTCACACATGCAATATTTGGCAACCATTGCTGCTGAGAAGTAATGCTTGAGGTTGATTAATAATATTTGAAGTTGATGAGTTAGCATGCTGTGAGCTGATCGTGCTGTTTAAGCTGATCGTTAGTGAGTCGTGTTCTGAAATGAAAAAAGGTTATTGAACTTGGTTCGATAACCCTTTTTTTGTCTTGAGATTAGGCAAATCGTTTCGCCTTACGGTCAAACATTAGGTGACAGGTAAGATTCTCATACAGTTGGTTGATCCTGCCACATCCATAATGTCGCCCTGAGTGACGATAACGAGATCGCCAAACTTAAGATGCTCTTGCTCTTTTAGGCAGGTGAGCGTAGATAGGGCAATGTCAAAACTGTCTTTGGCTTCTGTCTCGAAGTAGATAGGTGTTACACCTCGGTACAAGGTGCAGCGATTAAGTGTTCCTTCGTTACGAGATAGTGCGTAGATAGGCATGTCAGCACTTAGGCGAGACATCATCAGTGCAGTTCGGCCTGATTCTGTGAGAGTGACTACGCCTTTAATGCCTTCCATATGGTTTGCCGAGTAGATAGTCGCCATCGAAACGGTTTCTTCGGCGGTTACAAAGGTGCGGTCAATTCGGTAATTGGATTGGTTGTTAATCCCCGCCATTTTCTCAGCACCAATACACACTTCAGCCATCGATTTTACGGTTTCGACCGGGTAATCACCTGCAGCTGTTTCACCTGAAAGCATGACCGCATCTGTTCCATCAAGTACCGCATTGGCAACGTCCATGACTTCGGCACGGGTTGGCATTGGCGCTGAAATCATCGATTCCATCATTTGGGTTGCGGTGATCACCGTTCGGTTAAGCGCTCTAGCACGACGTATAAGCTGTTTTTGTACTCCGACCAATTCAGGATCGCCAATTTCGACTCCGAGGTCACCACGAGCCACCATGACCACATCTGAGGCCATTATGATGTCATCCATGTTCTCAACAGTGGCTACCGTCTCTGCTCGCTCTACTTTTGCTACAAGGTGAGCTTCTAAACCTGCTTCACGTGCGAGCTGACGAGCGTAGTGCATGTCTTCGCCGTTGCGTGGGAAAGACACCGCGAGGTAATCCACTTTGATTTGTGCGGCGGTGACGATGTCGCGCTTGTCTTTTTCTGTCAGCGCTTCTGCGGACAGGCCGCCGCCTTTCTTGTTTATGCCTTTATTATTCGAGAGAGGGCCGCCAATGATGACTTCGGTATGAACGCGACAACCTTCCACTTCGGTTACTTTTAGCTGTACACGACCATCGTCTAGCAGCAGGATGTCGTTAGCTGAAACGTCGTTAGGTAATTCTTTATAATCAAGGCCGACCGCTTGTTGGTTGCCTTCGCCTAAACCAAGGCTACTGTCGAGAGTGAATTGGTCACCAACGGCAAGTTGGATTTTGCCATCTTTGAATGTTGACACTCGAATCTTGGGACCTTGTAAGTCACCGAGAATAGCGATCTGAGTACCAAGTTTTTTGGCTATTGCTCGGACATTTTCTGCACGTTGTATATGGTCGTCGCTAGTGCCGTGAGAGAAGTTCATACGGACGACATTGGCACCGGCCTTGATGATCTCTTCAAGCACGTTACCTTTATCAGTAGAAGGGCCTAGCGTTGTGACGATTTTCGTTTTTCTTAATTCGGCTGTCATGAATACTCCTAGAGTGAGGCCAAGTAATCTTTTAAAAGACTAGGGCGTGTTGATCTTTCGAGCTGATTTTTGCAGCGAGTTGCTGGGTATTTAT